>CAMCCU010000334.1 GCA_945872975.1 Pedosphaera parvula Ellin514 | reverse complement strand
AGGCCACTGAGGGCGATAATGTTGGTATCCGGGTTGTAGACTTCGAGCCAGTCCTTGTCCCATCCCGCCGAGTTGGTGGCCATCCATTCATTGATCTTAAGAGTGAACTGGTTGCTGGAAGTGGGGGCAGATACGAACGGGAACGGCGTATTCGTGGCGTAAGTGAGATCTCCACCGGCTGGGTTTGGATAAGTGAGCGTGAAATTCCCGGTGAAATCCGGGACGCGACCGAGGGAAAGGTCAGTGATCTGGTGGCCAAATTCAACGGAGTCCACCAGCTGATCGGAAAAATCGAATGCAAAAGTGTCGGGCAGATTCAGGTCGTAGAGTTTGACCCGGCCTCCGGTTCTTCCAAGCGTGAGGGTGGTTGGCTTGCTGTTGGTTTGATACGCGAGGAATGTCGTGTGAATGCCTGGGAAATTCGTCTGATCATCCATGAAGATGAGGAGATAGCTGTCGGCGGGAATCATGGAGCCTGCTGGAAAGCGGAAGAAGTCTGCTTGATTCGCAGGGTCTGGGTTCTTCTTGGTCGAAAGTATCCAGTTGCCTGACGGTCCGGAATTGGTCGGGCCGAGCGGGATGTTGTTCGGGGTGCTGTTGTAGAGCTCGACGTAGTCGGGAAAGTAATCCGGGTAATTCGTTAGCGGCGCGATGGTCGCGTTGCTGGCCAGGATTTCGTTGATGACAACCGCGGCGGCGCGTCCGGTGACAGGCTGCGACAGGCAGAGACCGATCACAATAAGGCACAGGGCACGCCCTGGGGACAGCAAGCGGTTGTAACGAGTCATACGGGAAACATTCACGCGGATTACCTACATCAAGATCGGCCTGTTGCCAACGGGAAGATTTCCCGCTGCTGGATGAAATTACGCCATGACGTTGAATTCAAGGCACTGTTGTTCGGGTTGAGACCCGATTCAATTCGTCTCAACGCGAGGAGCACAGTTGCCGGACCTGGCTCAGGGAGTCTGGGGTGTCGCGATACGATAGATCCGGTTCGTGGCTGGGGTTGAATCGATGATGGTTTCGATCCGGTTGGTGGTCCGGGCGAGGATGTCCACCAGTCCGGTCCACGTCGGGGCATTGAGGTCGTCCGTGAACTGCACGGAGTAGGTGCGGTTCGACAGGGCTTGGAAACTGATCTGCGCCGGGCTGTTCGCCGAAACTTGATCCACTTTGAGGTAGCTTGCTGGATCGCGCGGGTTGGTGCCGGCGATGGACTCGGCACGGTTGCTCATGCCGTCGCCATCCGTGTCGAGGCCGGCGTCGGCGGAGCTGTTCGGGTCGAAGGAATAGGTCGTCTCCCACAGGTCAGGAATCCCGTCGCCGTCCACGTCCGGCAGGATGATGATGTTGTAAGTGCCCGGGCTTACGCCGGTGGTGGGGTTGGCGAGGTTCTTGACCACGAGCCGCCACGTCTGGGTGACGGCGACGTTGTTCGTCAGCAGGGGTGCCGTGTAGTTGTAGAAAGCCGTCCGTTCATTCAAGACCATGGTGTTGGTGAAGCCGGGGGTGAGGTTCATTCTTCGCCATTCATAAGTAATGGGGAGCGGATTGCCGGTCATGGATGCGCTCAGGCTGACCCTGCCGCCGGAGGGGACGATCTGGGTGAGCGGCATCTGGGTCATGACGGGATTGATCAGGACGAAGAGATTCGCCACCGGGCTGACGGCAGCGCCGGAGAGGTCCGTGACGACGACGGTGTAAGCGGCTTCATCCGCCAGTTGCGCGTTGGTAATGGTGAGCGCCGTGCCGGTCTTGCCCGGAAGGTTCACGCCGTTCTTGCGCCACTGGTAAGTGAGTGTGCCGGTGCCGTAGGCGGAAACGCTGAAGCTGACGTTCGTCGCGGTGGCGGCGTTGGTGCCTGCACGAATGGCGTAGCTGATCGGGCCGAACGAAGTGATCGTCAACGGAGCCGCCGCCACCCAGTTCGCCGGGTCGTCTGCGAAGGAGGTCAGGCTCACGCGCTGGAGGGAAGCACCGGTGCCGTCCGCTCCGGGGCTCCACGGTGCGGAGTCCTTGTAATCGACTTGATCGACGACGACGTAGGGAACGCCGTTGGTCTCCGGCGCGTCTGGCTTGAGGAGCGTGACGGTGTCGCTGGAGTTATCGAGCTTGCTGCTGTAGGGACCGTAGATCGGCACGCCGGCGAACACCCCATACTTGCTGCGGAACGAGGCGAGAAGCGCTGTGTTCGCCGGGCTGAAATTGACCAATACGATGGATTGACCTGCGCCGACGGAGACATTCAGCGGCAGATCGAAGTCCACGCCACCGCGCAAATGCCAGGTGTTCGTGGGATACGCCGGGTCAAAGAGCGGGACGGCAGACGCGGATGTGTTGCGCAGCTCGATGTATTCCTCGTCGCCGTTGTCAGCGCCCGTCGAGAGATCCGGCGGGTGATACATGATTTCGCGAATCACCATGGGACCGACGCGTGGCCCGGAGTTCGCGGAACCCAGCGTGGTCGAAATCTGCGCCACGAAACGTTCGTCGCCGGTGCTGATGACGTGGCGGCCGAAGGAGACGCCGTTCTCGGCTGCGCCAAAGCTGAAGCCGTGGCTGTAGCCGGTGAGGTTCGTGGTCGCGTCAGCAGAGAAGATGTAAACCTCCTCGCCCTGCGAGCTGAGGTTGAAGTTATTGGTCACACCGGGGTTCTGGTTGAATTGCGCTTCATTGAACACGACATAGCCGCCTGCGCTGATAATCGTGTTATCGGGGATGCGGTATTTCATGGGCGACTTGCCGTCATCGGTGAGGAACCAGCCGCCGATGTTCACATCTGAGCCGGTGGGATTGTGAAGCTCGAGGGAATCCACGGACGGAAGGTCGGTGTGAGTCAGGGCCTCGTTGACGAGGATCGTTGGCACGGTGGGCGTCGGATCATCTGCTCCGGGTGAACCGCCGGGATTGGTGCTGGCGCGCCAGTTCGCCGGATTGCCCGGGCTCGGGTTGGCGTTGGACTGCCTGGGCACGAGCGAGTAGCCGTAACCGTCCGGAGTGATGGGCCATTTGCCGCCGTCCTTGTAGTCCACATCGAGGATCTTCGAGCCGAGGGCGTGGTTGAGGGCAATGACTTCACCACCGTTGTCGAGGCGACCGGTGTAGATACCGTTCAAGACGATTCCCGGATAACGCGAGCCGAGCGTGGTGGCGTTGCGACCGAGGACGAAGAACTGGCCGGGCGCAAGGCGGGTGCCGTTCGTGAAGGCGAAGGTGATGCCGCTGAAGCTCGCGCCGCTCAGGTCAATGACATTGGTGCCAGCGTTCTTCAGTTCGACGAACTCGAACTCATCTCCGCTGGTTGCGCCGATGCCCGGCGGATTATACATGATCTCGGTCGCCAGGAGGTTCGCGAAATCCTGGGCGGGATAGAACGAGCCTTCCAGCAGCGCGCTCCAGGTGGTGCCGCTGCGCACGCGCGCACGGATGGTGAGGGGGAAGTTCACCACAATGGGAGCGCCCGGCGTATAGACAATCGACGAGGGCGAGATGTTGCCGCCACGGAGCCGCGGATCAGTGCCGTCCGTGGTGAAGAAGATCTGGCTGCCGCCCGCGTTGCTATTCGTCATGTAGAGCGAGAAGCCGGAGGGGACTAGTCCGGCCTTGCTGTTGAAGGTCGGAGCGTTGATCGAGGGGAAGAGTCCATCCGCCCTGAGCTGGCTGATCAACACCGCCGTGCGACCTACGATGAACGACGTCATCGTGCTGTTCATCGCGCTCACCCAGGTGTCGCGCGTGTAAGGCGTGGCGGACTTCGCGTCGCCCCAGCGTGCGGATTCGGCGACGATGGCGCGCTGGATCTCGTTGCTGCGGGTGAGGAAGGCGGTGCGCATGCCTTCGACGGAGAGCGGGCCGCCGTTGAAGCAATGCTTTTGAATGCGGTCTGCCGCGAGCATGCGGAACTCGGGGTTCTGGTGCATGCGGAACCAGATGTATTGCGGGGTGGAACGCTGGATGGCGGCGGCCGCGCCTTGCGTCAACGGATTGCCGCACAGCCAGTCCGAGTTGATAACGCCATAGAGCCCGCCGCTGCCGCTGAGATCTACGATGCCTGTCCGGTCCTCGTTGACGTTGAGGAGCGTGTGTTCGGCGTCATGGGAGACGAAGCGGAAGCCGCCATTCTTGCCGGTTCGATCGCGGAAACCATACCAGTTGTTCGGCGAATCATTGCCGAGGAAGTTGGAGATCGGCGCGTCGAGATTGCCGCCGTAGAGGATGACGAGCATGTAGTCGATCATGTTAGGGACATCGACGAGGTTTTCGTAGGCGAGGTTGGGCGTGCCGTCCACGTTTAAGCCCTGCACTTTGAAGTAGTCGGCGTCGGCGGTGAAGCCGTTGGTGGCTGCCTGCCACAGGCGGTACCAGGCGGCTTCATTTCCATCGGTGGCACCGCTGATGTAACCGTCGAGTTGTTTGATGGTATCGTAGTCCTCCTCGCGTCCACCGATGTAGGATTCGGCGAAGGCGGCTTCCGGGCGTTCCTCGGAGTTGTAGAGGCCCCAGTAAACGCCGTTGATGTAGAGATGATAAAAGTTACCGCGCGTACTGATGCCGTTCATGGCGAGCTGGGCGTCGCGGGACATGACGTCGCGCACACAGATCATCCTGCCATCATTCTGGAACGCCCACGAGTAGTTCTGCATCGTGCGGAGGTCGAACTTGTCGAAGCTCTTCGCACCGGTCGGCCCGAAGACGGGATAGTTCAACTTCGACGCGCCGTATTCCTGACGGAAGAAGAGACGGAAGGCGTGCTTCGGATTGTCCCCGCTCCGGCTGAATCCGCCACGGATGCGCAGACCGCAGTTCGCCTGGAAGCCATCGGTGTCGTCGGGGTAAAGCAGTTCGATGGACGCAGCGCGCTCGTTGGCGATGCCGTCACCACCGGGGTTGTTGTAGATGTTGACGAAGTCGGCGATGTCCAGCGTGAGGGAGAAAGTGGGGATCGACTGGAGATCGCTCTTGATGGTGGCGGCGTTGATCGGGTTGGTAAGAATCTGAGGATCCATTCCGTAATCCCAGACCTGGCCACCGCTGGTCCTTGGAGCAGGCCATCCGGGGCCGGGTGCAACTCCATCCGCCTGGCGAATGACGTCGTCGAGAAAGATATAGGTCTGCGCATCCACGTCGGAGGCGAGCAGTCCGGTCTTGTAAGCCGCCGCGCGAAGCGTGGTGGTTTTGTTGATCGCGATAGGGATGGTGTAAACGATCCCGCTGCTGGCCGTGGGCGCGGCGCCATTCGTGGTGTAGCGAATGGTCACACCGGGAGTCGCGCAGGTGATGGAGAGGGAGAAGGCTCCAGTGTAGAACCCACGCTTGTGGCTGAACTTCGTGTCCCCGACAACGCCGGTGATCGTGCTCACGCCGTTGCTGGCTCCAGGGCTCTGCGTCTGGAAATAGCGGGGCTGGTCCAGCGGGTCGAAGCCCCACGAATAATCGGTGCGCTGGTTCGGGTAAGGGTTGAAGGAGGAGATGAGCTGCCGGGGGACTTCGGCGTTGTAGAGCCCGATGAATTCGCCATCGGGGCTCAGGCTGAAGTTGGAGTGGAGTCGCGAGCCAGGTGTCGTGGGGCGGCGATCCTTGCCGGAGCAGAAGACGATGAGGTAGCCACGACCCGCGATGGAGACGGGCGGGAACGTCCATTTCGCGGGCTCGTTCTCGTCGTCGGAAAGCGTCCAGCCCGCGAGGCTGACGGTGCTGGCGCTCGTGTTGTAAAGCTCCACCCAGTCCTGGACTTCGTTGTCTTCGTCCCGGAGGCCGTTGACGTTGGCGGCGGCAATTTCGTTGATGCGAACGGAGTTCAACACCGCATTGGGGTCCAGCACGTAGCTCCAAGTGGCACCGGCGAAGTTGTTCGGAACGGCGGCGAGGTCGCGGATGTTATGGCCGACGATGAACTGGGCCTGGACGTTGCCGACCGCAGGCTGGGTCAGGCTGAAGACGTATTGCGTTCCAGACAGCGCCGTGACGCCCGTCGCAGCGACGCCATTGATGAGTAAGTCGCCAGCGTCCACGCCAGTGACGGCTTCGGTGAAGTTCACCTCGACCTGCGTGAGGCTGCGTACGGTGACACCGGCGAAGGGCAGTTGAAACGCGATGGTCGGCGCGATGTTATCGACGAGGCTGTATTGCCACGTGGCTCCCGGCGCGGTGGCGTTGAAGGCGTTGGCGGGAGTGCCGAAGTCCGCGATGCCGTTGGCGGCGGCCCAGGTGGCATTTACGTTCCCGTAGGCGGGTTGGAGAAAGGTGAAGGTGTAGGTATCATTGCCACCCGTCATGCCGGAAGCCGGGGAACCATTGATCAGCAAGTCCGAGGCGTTCACACCTGCGACGGGTTCGCTGAAAGTGACGGTGATGGAGGTGAGCGAGTTTAGCTGGCCGGCGCTTGGACTGACGGTGCTGA
>CAMCCU010000333.1 GCA_945872975.1 Pedosphaera parvula Ellin514 | reverse complement strand
GGCGGCGGAGTCGCATCCACGACCGTGAGGCGAGTGAGGGCGAAATCGACATACAGACTGAGGGTGTAGCTGTCGTAACCGGTGAGGGCCGAAGTCTGGTAGGCGAACGAGCCGCCGTAGTATCCGGAGGCGTCGAACGCCAGCGGATCCGGCAGGCCGTCCTCGCCCAGAAGCTTGGGCATGATTTCGAGAGCGGCACCGGCACCGGCGGTGTTGCCCAGGAGCTTGAAGGAGAACGAGGGAATGTCGAACGGCTGGGAGTCCTCGCGTCGGATGGTCAGTTTGGCGCCGCCCACTGCAGGCCCGGTGGTGACCGCCTGGGCCTCGAGACCGAGCGGCCACGGCACGCGGATGGAGCGACCGATGGGATTGGTGAGCCCGACGCCGCCCGTGAACAGCTTGTCCCGCGTGACCGTGAACAAGTAGCCCTCGCTGCGAATGGTGTCCGAGGTGACGCCGGCCGCGACGAGGTTTGTTGTTTGGGCACTGTCGAAGAAAACAGTGGTGACGATGCCCGCGCTCCCGTGACAGACCCCCCCGCACACCCTCGTCCGCCCCGGCCACGCCCAGCCCCTTCCTGCATGATGAGAGCTGCTGGGAAACCGCTGGGAAACCGCGGTTGACATTCCCGCACTCAATCAGATAATCCGAAAACATGACCCCGCCGCAAAAGCCATTCTCCCTGAACCGTGGAGCGTCCAGAAAGCAAGTTCCCATCAGTTTAAACCAAGGCGAATGACATGAGTCCATCTGAGCACGACGCCCATGCGGCGCATGACGAAGACACCAAACAGCTGCATGCCATGGGTTACGCGCAGGAGCTGGCGAGGCGCATGAGCGGCTTCTCGAACTTCGCGATTTCCTTTTCGATCATCTGCATCCTGTCCGGAGGCATCAACTCACTGGCGCAGGCCACTTCCGGTGCAGGCGGAGCTGCCATCGGCCTCGGCTGGCCCCTGGGCTGCCTGATATCCGCCGTGTTCGCCATCGCCATGGCGCAGATTGCTTCCGCCTATCCGACCGCGGGCGGCCTCTACCATTGGGGCTCGATCCTGGGCAACCGCTTCACCGGCTGGCTGACGGCCTGGTTCAACCTGCTTGGGCTGGTGACGGTATTGGGTGCCATTAATGTCGGTACCTACTACTTCTTCCTGGGCGCGTTTGGTGCCGCGTTTGGCATCACTGACTCGATTGGCACACTGGTGGTTTTCCTCTCTGTCGTCACTGGCGTCATGGCCGTGATCAACCACTTTGGTATCGGGCTGACCGCCAAGCTGACGGACTTCTCGGGTTACCTGATCTTCGCCACGGCCATCGGGCTGACCATTGCTTGCCTGGTCTATGCGCCCAGCCACGAGTTTGGCCGCCTGTTCACTTTCTCCAACTACTCGGGCGAAGCGGGTGCCAATGTCTGGCCCCCGGTCTCGAACAGCTGGGTGTTCGCGCTGGGCCTGCTGCTGCCGATCTACACCATCACCGGTTATGACGCCTCAGCGCACACGGCCGAGGAAACCAAGCAAGCTGCGCATTCGGTGCCGCGCGGCATCATCACCTCGGTCTGGTGGTCGGCCGTGTTCGGATACGTCATGCTGTGCGCCTTCATCCTGATGATCCCGGACATGAACGGCGCCGCCAAGCAGGGCTGGAACGTGTTCTTCTGGGCCATGGACAGCCAGCTGCCGGCGGGCATCAAGACGGCGCTCTACGCAGCCATCACCATTTCCCAGTTCCTGTGCGGCCTGGCCACGGTGACCTCGATCTCGCGCATGATGTTTGCCTTCTCGCGCGACGGCGGCCTGCCCTTCTCCAAGTCGCTGGCTTCAGTCTCGGTGAAGCATCGCACCCCCGTTCATTCGATCTGGGCCGGCTCGATCCTCTCGGTCCTGTTCGTTTGGGGTGCCAAGCTGCTGGAGGCAGGCGGCACGCCGGTTTACACGGTGGTGGTGTCGTGCACCGTGATCTTCCTGTTCTTCTCCTTCGCGATCCCGATTGCCCTGGGCCTGTTCGCGCACGGCACCTCGAAGTGGCCGACCATGGGCCCCTGGGACCTCGGGCCGGCGGTGTTCAAGTTTTTCGCCTTCCTGAGCATCCTGGCGATGATCCTGATCTTCGTGATCGGCGTGCAGCCGCCAAACGCGATGGCGCTCTACATCACCATCGGCTTCCTGGTGCTGACCGGCATCGTCTGGTTCGGCATCGAAAAGCGCCGTTTCCAGGGCCCGCCGATCGGCGATATGATCAAGCGCCGCCAGGCCGAGATTGCGGCTGCCGAGGCGGCACTGGACCGCTGATCGCGCTGTTGCTGGTCAACAACACCGCCTTGCAAGCCGTGCCCGATTACCGCATCCGCGGCGCGGTCACCTGGAGATTCTGAGGCCCGGAGGGGTGTTGCCACGAATGAGCGGAACGTGAACGCTGATGAGAATGAACCGCATGGCTTTTCACCTCGTCGTGTTTGCACTCGCGCTGCTTTCGTTCGCGCGCCTGCTCGGCCAGTTCTACGGCCTGTGGACGATGCACGTCTTTGGCTGCTGGGTTTTGCCGCCAGCGACCGCCTTGCTTACCGTCATCGCTTACCGTCATCGCGACGAAGGCGAGGGAGGTCAGGCAGCGGAGGTTAAGCGGGGTGTGAGGCGCGGACGCGAACAGGTATGAAATGGGGAGCGCAGGGAAACGCGCCACGGAGCTAATAGATAAAGGGCAGCAGGATGCCCAACAGGAAATGGAGCGCGAGGGAGAGAGCCAGCATCATCCAGCAATCCCTGGCCTTTTGCTTGCAGCCCTTGCTGTCGTAGTAAACGGCCAGGAGCACACCGGTAAGGCCAAAACAAAAAATGACAATGAAGATGCGCAGGCCGATGCCCAGTCGCTCAGAGGCTTTGGCGTCCTCCTGGTGCTTGCTGGCTTGAGACTGGGTCTGCAATTCCACCCGGACTTCGGGTGCGATGTTGCGCTTTTCCAGTTCTGCGGCGAGGGCGTCGCGAGCTTCAGGAAGGTAGTCCTCCGGATGAGCGAGCATATCAAGCAGCTCACGATCGGACCGAGTCGGCAATCGATCCCAAAAATCTTGTGGCAGCGCCAAGGATGTTCCTTTGAAGGTTTTGAGAAAACTGTCCATTCCGGGCGGGCGGTGCAAGGGCGGAGTCGTAGGACACGAAATGGCCAATGACCCTTGGAAAGGTTTCTGGAAGGGGTGGCAAAAGGCGGGAGCCAGGAAGAGGGAGGTCGTGCTGCGGGAATTTTGTGAGGTGTGAACAACGACTCAGCCCACCAAGGACGCCCGATGCCAACCTGGGCGAGACGTCCGAGTTGGAAGCAGCTCAGCGTTCTTGGTCGGTTTGGCTATTTTGTGATCTCCCATCCCCGGTCTGTCTTGCGAAACTGCAATGAGAGATTTGCAGTCCGATGCTCTCCCTTTCTGACGTTGGGAGTCTCCCCTTTGGTTGTTTTGAGGACGATGACATCGGTATTCGTCAGCCAGTGACAATCCTCCAGGAATTCCAGTTCTGCGCTCGCCTTCACCAACAGCACGCTGCCCCCCTCCAGGTCGCTGGTCTTGTGAAATTGCAACAGCTTGATGCACCCCTGCGATGATGCCTCAATCTGCTGTTCGACCGCCGCGCGAACGTCTGCTTCGGAGGGCACGCGATGATTGCGGGAGCAGGCAGATAAAAATGCCGCAAGCAATAGCGGGTTTAACAGATGGGGTGATTTCATGTTTTGCCAGTTGTTTGTCTAAAGCAGCAACGTTGTAAGGGACTCGCTACACTGCAAGTGACAGACCGGTGACTTTGCGCAGCTCGATCCGGCATTTTCAAAAAGTGAGCAATGACCCTTGGAAACGTTTTCGGAAGGGACGGCAAAAGAAAGGAGGCAGGGGACAGGAGGCAGAAGGCGCGCGCCTGGCTGCGAGAGCGGCCACTCCACGGCGGTCTGTGGAGGAAGCTGGCGACTGGAACGGACCGGCGCTCCGGTTGGCGCGCGACGGTGATGGCCTGCCCGGCCAGAGGACTAAAAGCAAACGAGGGAGTCCAGAGGGCATGCCCCTTGGGGCAGAAGTCGCCGCTGCACAAAATGGCGTTGCCGTTCTGACTCTGCGGGTCATCGCCGCAGCGGAATCAGCTCAGCGCCCACGTCGGCTGTAAAAGAAGCCGCCGCCGCCGAGGAAGAGCACCACCAGCAAGACTATGAGTAGAGTAGACACAGACGAACGCTAGGACTGGCAATGACTTCTCACAATGGGGTGTTCACCTGACAGTTCGGAGCCAGCCATTGGTTCATGGCGGTCGAGGGTCCAACACCTCACCCCAACCCTCTCCCCGAACGAGGTGGAGAGGGAGGGGCAAGGCGAACGGTCAATCTTTGTCCGGCAACATCAGGGTGATGGCGGGCTGCGGGTCGTCGAGATCGACAGGGCCGCATTCGGCGATGAGCTTGTGCAGCTTGGGTGAGCGGTTGTCGTTGCGACAGTAGAAGGCGACAGGCAATCGACGGACACCGGGCTTGCTGCGGGAGATGGCGATGCGAAGCATCCAGACAATGTCCCAGCGTCGGCCTTCCTCGTCCTGGCCTTCGACTCCGTCCGGAACGACGACGAACAACTCGAACGCGGCAGCGGTGATGAAGACGGGGAACGTGATGCCGGCTTCGCGGGCGATGCAGCGAGGTCGTGCGCGGCTGCGAAGCGGAATGAAGTGCAGCGGAAGCGAAACGCAGGAGTCAGGGTCCTTCCGGAATGGCCCATGCGTCGGCAGTCTGCTGATGAGTGTGAGGAGCCACGCACCGGAACAAACTCGGTCCGCAGTCTGCCGACGGTTCGTGCGATCCTGAGTTATGGAGTTGCTGAGACGGTATCCTGCAACCGCCTGGCCGGTGTCGCTGCGTTATTGTGCTTCTGTTCCCAAGACTGCTTCCGTGCTGGATTCCAGACTTTCTTTGCCCGTCTACCCCTTCCAGTTCGCCCTCGGAAATGGATGCGACTGTCCTAGCTATGTCGGCGCAGCTCGTTCCTCGCAACGCCGTGCTGAGGGATGAAATCCCGTTGGGATTTATAGAGGCGCGGGCACAGGAAATGGACGCAATGAGAACCCAAGGGAGGGCTGGGATGACGGCGGGCCAGCTCCGCATTGATATCCATCACTCAAGAACCCGAGGAAAATGGGGGCTCATGGAACTCGTCCTTCCAACGAGCGGGAAGGATGGAAAGGGCTTCAGAACGAACCGATGACTTTGAGGACGACATTATCCAGCTCTTGCAGCGGTCCGAGCGGTTTGACCTTCTTCTCCATGCGATCAACGTTCGGCTCCCCGGAGCGCAGCTTGTAGGCGACCACATCGTCCTTCACAATGAGCAACGCCTTGAACCTCCATCCGGTGGTTTTGGTCTTCCGATTGAAACCGAACACGTCCAGCGCGAGGTTGCCGTAACGCTTGTTGTCGGTCATGTCGATCTCCATCTCGTAGGCGTGGCAGCAGTCCTTCGATTCGATGCACGCCCGGACGTCGGGTTGCAGATCCTTGATGTTGATGGACGCGTTCGGAATGAACCGCTGGATGAGATCGAGGTAGGTGAGAATCTTGATGTTGGGTGTCGAATGAGGATCAAAGCCCATGCTTCTCAGTTCGCTGACCGTGGTCTGGTGCGGCACGACCTTGTCGAATGCCGTCTGTGCCTCGTCGAAGGTCTGCCACGGCGTGCGTGCCCGCTGGCCGCTGGAGCTGAACAGGGATTTGCATCCCGTGGTAGTGAGAACCAAGGCTGGAAACAGCAAGCACATGGCGTAGGTCTTCATAATTCCCCTGATGATTTTCCATCCATTGAATTTTGAAAGAGCCAGCTAGGGTCCGGCGACGCTCCAAGGTAGCACGGTTGTTCATTTATACTAATGACAACTATTAGTAAAATGATCCTGGTCGTGAACGTCACGGGAGCGGCGCCAACAAGGGCCTCGGGCCGTGCGGCCGAACGGGACGACTGTTGAGAACGGAAAACGAAATCATCACGCAGAAACGAGGCGGGAATGGTGCAATTCTCCGGTTGATCGAGGTCGGGAAACTCATCTTGAAGGCCGATGCAGTTGAACCACGGATGAACGCGTTACGTTTCACGCTTAGATGTTGTGCTCGATCGCCACGATGCGGACGTTCTTGTTCTCGTAAACACGCGTCCAGTTCGCCGCGAGTTCCAGCTCCGCGTTCGTCGGCGAATCACCGGCGACCGTGGTCGAGTTAAACTTCACCCCGCGCGGATGCAGGATGTAACGACGCCGGTTGATCAGCACCGTGTCGCTGTCCAGCGCCACACGCGCAATCTCGACGCCCTCCGTGCCGAAGCCGCCCTGCAAGGCCGCACCGTCGAGCGGTGCCACGCCCTTGGCGAACGCCCCCGGACCGAACAGGTAGCTC
>CAMCCU010000332.1 GCA_945872975.1 Pedosphaera parvula Ellin514 | reverse complement strand
TCGGCGGAAACGTGGATTTCCACCCCCACCGGAGCAAGCACCACGCGGAGCAGTTGGTTGTAAGCATCCGCCAGCGCCAGCGAACCATCCGGCCTGACTGCGAGCCCGTAAGGATTGAACAAACGCGCCTGACCATTGACTCCGTCCCCTGCCCCAACTCCGCCGGGAACGCCAGTCACGGTGGTCACCCGTCCTTCTCGCGAAATCTTCCTTACGACGTGATTAAACGAATCCGCCACAAACACATTGCCGTGACGGTCGGCGACCAGTTCAGCCGGCATGCAAAATCGCGCTGCCCGCCCAACGCCATCGACGCAGCCATCCAAGCCCGCCGTTCCCGCCCACGTCGTGACGACGCCGGTCGTCGTGACCTTGCGAATCGTGTGATTGTTCGCGTCGCTTACCAGCAGATCTCCCTGCCCATCCAGCGCGACTCCGACCGGGCCATTGAACCTCGCCACGCTTCCAACCCCATCCTCGCTTCCCCAATTCTCCGGACTGCCCGCCAACGTGCTCACCGCTCCACTCGGCGAAATCATCCGTATGACATGATTGCCACTGTCCGCCACGTAGAGGTTACCGTTGGTCGCCACAGCAAGGCCGAGCGGCGAACTGAACCGTGCCGTCGTGCCGCTGCCATTGGCGAAATCACCTTGCCCCACGCTCCCGGCAATGGTGCTGACGCCGCCCGCCGGCGTGATCTTCCGAACCGTGTGATTGCCGGTGTCGGAGACAAATAGATTACCAGCGCGATCCATCGCGATGCCGCAGGGCCGGTCGAACTTCGCTGTCCCACCAGTTGCGCCACCGCTCCCGGACACACCAAGCTGACCGACAATCGTGGTAACTACTCCCGCTGAACTGACTTTGCGAATCGCGTGATTCCCGCTGTCAGCCAAGAACAAGTTACCGAGGGAATCGGCGACCATCGCCGCAGGATCACTGAACAACGCATTCGTTCCCGTTCCATTCGCGCCGCCAGTCACCAGCGGTTGCCCCGCGAGCGACGTCACGGCATCCTGCGCGCGGAGCGGGCAGATGACCGTGAAGAGAAGCGACACGCCGACAATGAACTTACGGCTCTTCATTGGCCTCTCCGCACGATGCGTTCGTTTCGCGCGCCCGGAACAATCGGCTCCGCATCCACCGGCTTGAACGGAGCCGTGGGCTTCAACTCCACCGCCGCCTTCGTCTGAAGCCTCCCGTCACGCACCACCACATCCTCGACGGCGTAGCGCGCGTCGGAGCGTTGATAAAACTGGCGCATCTCATCGAGATTAAACGGACGCGAACCCCGCCGCCCAAAGACCACCGTTTGATTCCCGCTCTCGTCCACCACGCGATCCCGGTCCAACCCGCGCGACACCGCGACCGCCGGTCCATGAGTTGGGAATGACGCGATCAATTTCGGATTTGGCACCGGGCTGAATCCCATGTGGCCCGGCACGTTCTCCGGCGAAATCATCTGAAGCACACGCAGTCCATTCTTCCCATCCGCGACGAGCGCGAACATCGACGCGTTCACTGATCCGATCTGCACCGCGCGCACGTCATTGAGCGCGCCGTCCGCCGTGAAATGCTGCTCCAGCTTCGGCTTCTCCGGGTTCGTGATGTCGATGAACGCCAGACCATCCGCGCCGTCCGCCACGTAAGCGTAGGTGCGCGCGAGATAGAACCGCTGCGCGTGCCGCAGAGGAATCGTCGCCTCGGAAATCAGGCGCGGCTTCGCCGGGTCCGCGATGTCGATGACTTTGAACCCCTCATCATCCGTGACGAAGCAGTAGCGGAACTGCACGCTCACGGCGCGGGGATTCTTCAAGCCGCTGGCCAGCTCGCCGAGCAGCGTGGGCGGTTTCAATTCCGTGTTGCTCAAGCCGAGCACGAACAGCCCGTTCTTCCCGACCACGAACAAGTTCGTGCCCGCCATCACGCTGTGCATCGCGCCCGTGAGCTTGCCGCCGGGGTTGAAGCGGATGACCGTTTCCTTGTCGAGAAAGTTGTTGTCCGGATTGCCGTCCACCAGCGTGCCGACGCTGACCATGACCAGGCCTTCCTCGCGATCCGTCACGAACACCCACGCGTAGATGAGGCTGACGGGCTGCTCTTCATTCTCCGGCAGCCGCTGCCGCAGCGGATCGATTCCCAACGTGCTCGGCAGCGTGACGCTGGTGGCGTATTTGGTGCGGACATAAGTCCGCTGGCCCAGCGGCGAAACTGGCGCGCTCACGATGCGTTCCGAGAAACCTTTCTGATCAATGTTCGCCACGTCGAAGACCTCGAACCCATCCGCGCCGTTCGCCGTGTAGAGGTATTCGCCGCGCAGCGTGAGATCGAGAATCTCCTTCGCATGATGATGATGCGCCTCCTGCAGCACGCCCTTCTTCTCCTCGACGTGCTTCTTGAAATTGTCCGGGTAAGCCAGCCGATGCAGATGACTGCCCAGCGCCGCCTGCGGCTCCTCCTGCTCCGTCCACACCACCGCTTCCAACCCGCCCTTGCCCGCGCCGACATAGGCATGGCGTCCGAAGAAATTCACCGTCCCCGTGCCGAATCCGAGCAACTGCGCCATCCACGCATTGTTGTCATTGTCCTTCGCCGCGTGACAATCCGTGCAGTTTTTCGTCGTGCCTTTGCCGCTCGTAGTGTGCGGGAAGTGCGGGTTGAACGCCTGGCCGCTGTAACCCTCGGCGCTCACCGTCTGCTGCTGCGAATAGATCCACTCGCGATTGCCATTCTGCGAACCAACAATCACGGCGGATGAGGACCGCAGCACCGCCAGCCGATTGCTCTTCACCGTGCTGTCCACGCCGAGCTGAAAGACGTCATCGCGCACGACCTGTGGATTGTAGGACGTGAAGTTGCGCGTCGTCGTGCCTTCAAACTTATTGGCAGCGACACGCTGATTCGCGCGCATCGGGAGGTGACAGCCGAAACAGCTCGTAGCCCAGGACGTGTGGCAGATCTGGCACGAGACGTTCGAGTTGTCGTGCGCGAATTCGCGGGCGCAATCCTTGTCCGGCACGTCGCCCCACGCCTTCCCGTCCCGCCGCAGCGTCTTCGCGTAAGCCGACTTCGCGTTGTAGTGCGACGACTCCGGATCAATCGTGTCGATGGTCTGCGGCACTTCCCAGCGCAGGTCCGGCGTCATGACTGAACGTTGAAACAGCTTCTTTCCTTCCCAATAAAACCTCGGCCCGTAAGGCGTGTTGCCCTCGCGCAGATCAATCCGCCCACCGTTGCCCGTGGTCACAAGAGTCGGACGCGCGTTCACCGTTCCGTGACAGTCAATGCACTCGACGGTCGTCGCCGCGCGCGGTTCGCCGTAGAGCAGCCCATTGCCGTGAACGTCCGCTTTGAAATGGCAGTCCGCGCACTGCATGCCCTTCGCCAGATGCGCGTCCTTGAGATGAATCGCCTTCGCGAACTTCATCGGGTCGTCGTGCGAGATGTGATTGTCGTCGAGGTCCAGCAGGTTGCCCTTGCGATCCTTCTTGAACACCGCGCGAAAGACCCAGCCGTGCCCGTGATAATCCGCGAACTGCGTCTGCTTCAGCTTGGGATTCAGCTCGGCGACCTTCTCCAGAAACTCCACATCGCCCCACAGCCCGCGCGCCGCCGCCGCTTCAGGATTCTTCTCCACCGCTTTGACCATCTCCGCCGGCGTCGGGTTCTTCTGCTGCTTCGGATACATGAATTCACCGTCGCTCTCCTGATCCCACCAGATGTAGCCGAGGTAGGGGTTCACGAAGAGATTCCCCTGGTGCATGTGGCAGTTCATGCACTGCGCGGTCGGGATGGCGCGCGTAAACTGATGCTTGATTGGATGACCGCGCTCGTCTTTGCGAATCGCCTTGTCCTCGCTGAAGCTCAATCCTTGGTGGCCGTATTTGGAGTACCAGCCCGAGTGCGTCGGCGAACGGTCATTTGCATAAACGACGTGGCAGGCCGTGCAGCCGCTCGACCGGTAATCGCCCGGATGATTGTTCGACCCCATGAAGTCCAGCAGCGGATCGTGCAGCCGCGTCTTCTGCAAATTGAGCAGCACGGGATCAATGCGGTTGAGCGTGCCGAGGCCGCGTTCCGACAAACGACGCAGCGGCTTGCCCGGCGGCTCGAAGGGATTCGGGTTGCCGAGCTGAAGCTGCTTCTCTCCGCCACGCTCGAAGATGCGCAGCAGATTGCTCGGCTGGCCGATGGCGAAGCGCGGCAGCGGATCGATGAAGGGAAGAATGCCGTGGGCGCGCGTCATCTCCGGCGTGACCGGGACGGGACTTTCCAAACGCAGCGGCACACCATCGAGACCGTAAGCCTGGCCGAATCGATAATTCTTCGCGGGATACGCGCCGTTGTTGTAGAGCGCGGCGCCCCACAGCATCGCGCCATGCCGCATCATGCTGTGCCCGACGTTGCGCACGATCTCGCCGTGACAGGTGCCGCACGCCTTTTCCGCCACGCGCAAATCGCCTGGGTTCACGAACTGGATGAACTCGGCGGACTCATGATTGAGCAGCACGGAGGAATCGCTCGGGTTGGCCGAGCTTTGCCAGAAGACGGGATTGCGCGGCAGGACGTGCGCGTTCCGTTGCGTCAGGCCGGGCGTGGCGTTGCCACCGTGACAATCCGTGCAGCCCAGCACGACGTTCGGCGACGTGTGCATCGGCTCGACGCCGGCATGACATTCGAGACAGCCGCGGCTCTTGCGGGCCGCTTCCGCCATGGTTTGATCAATGACGTTTCGCGAAGGGAGCCGATGCGCGGCATCACGCGGAAGAGTCTTGGGAACCGAAATCTCCGGACCGCTGCCGACGTTGTCTTGAGCCTGCGATGTCAGGGTGAACGCAAGAAGTGCGACGACTGCAGTGCAGAGTGTAATTCGCGTTCTCGCGTTCATGCTAGTAGGTGAGTGTGATCGCGACGAGACTGCTGTAAAGGAAATCATCCACGCTCCCGCGCCGATCCGTCCGGTCAAACGTCGCCACCGGATCGGTGCTGGACTTGTAGATATCCTTGAACCCGCGCCCCGGAATCAGCGCGCCAAAACCGGCGGACACGATGATGTTGTCCGTGAGCAGCGGCCGGTATTGAAAGCCGAGGCTCAGGTCCCATCCCATTTCGTTGTCCACCTTGGTCGTGAGCAGCGCGGTCTTGATCGCATCCGTCTCAACGAGCCGGATGTAATTCGCGTTGAGAAAGGAACGCAGCTTCGGCGTCAGGTCCGCCTCCATACCAAGACCAGCGATGAACACGCCGGGGTTCACGAAGTTCGCCTGGCCCTGCGTTTTGCTCGTGCGAAGGTTCGAGACCAGGCTGCTCCGCTGCTTCAAGTTCACCAGCGTTCCACCGAGGTTAAATCCCTGCCGCGTCCAGTAGCTGAACGGCCCGCCGGTGAAGTTCGGGTTATCAACAATTGTGTCGAAGCCGTTCGCGCTGCCGTCCTCGGCATCGGAGTCGCCGGACGCGTAGAACAGCGACGCCTTGTAGCGCATCCAGTCGCGGTCGTATGAAACCTCCAGCGCCGCCATCTGCGCGTTGATGTCCGTCTCGCGGCCGGCGATGCCGTTGAACGAATCGGTGCCCAAGACCTGATACAGCGCGTGCGAAACATTCACGCGACCGATGTGGCCATCGCCGGCCCAGCCGAGATAGTAGGCATTCACGGTATGCGCGCGCACCGTCCCGATGGGCGCAGGCCGGACGATGCCGCCGTTCGCGTCGTAGTGTGTGCCGCCGTGATCGAGGTTCGCGTGAAAGCTCCATTGCGCTGTGTAGCCCTTCCACAGGAAATCCTGGCAATAGAGATTCGCAATCACGACTTCCTGCTCGCGATTGTCGAAGGTGTTCAGCTCCGAGTTCGTGTCCTTCTCGCGCATGTCGAAGCCGGCCACGTTGTATTGGAAACGATTGTTTACCGCATTGCCAAAGACGCGCGCGCCGAGATTGATGTCGTTGAAAATGAATCCGCGAAAGTCGGAGTTGAACGGCTGAAGCCCGCCGCGAAAGGCGAGGAAGTCGTAGTTATCCGACAGGTCAGCGAGGTGAACTTCAATCGACGCCTGCTGCAGCGCCAGAAAATCCCGGGTGCGTTCCGTGTGTCGCGAAGCGCGATAGCTTCCAGCCTGTCCGACCTGTCCGTTCAGCAGCCCATCGATGTCCGTCGGGTCCGTCACGGACCCGTTATTCGGCGGCGGCGTATTGTTGTTGCCGCCGATGGAACCGCGCGGATCAGGCGACACCACGCCGGACTCGCGCACGTTCAGGTAGTTCACATTGTAAACCGGCTCGAGTTTGATCGCCCATTCCACCGGCTTGAACGCCGTCTCGCCCTTGAAGAGCTCCATCGCGAATCCGAGATTGTTCTGAATCCCCATCTGCTCGCTCTCACCGTAAAACTCGTACGCGCCCGGCACCGCCGCGCTCACTCCGCTGGC
>CAMCCU010000331.1 GCA_945872975.1 Pedosphaera parvula Ellin514 | reverse complement strand
ACGGCGTCAGCGCCGTGGAGTTTCACGAGACTCACGCCGCCGCGACGCTGGAGCAACCGGACGGCTCGCAGCGCACGGTGACGGCAAGGTTCATCCTCGATTGCAGCGGCTACGGACGCGTCCTGCCGAGACTGCTCGACCTGGAGCGGCCTTCGAATTTTCCCGTGCGCAACGCGCTGTTCACTCACGTGACCGGTGACCATCGGCCCGAGGGACGCGAGGAGGGAAAGATCTGGGCGTGCCTGCATCCGGACGGCCCGTGGCTGTGGGTGATTCCCTTTTCCAACGGCAAGACCAGTGTCGGAGCCGTGGCGACGCCGGAACAGTTCGCGAATTATCCGGGGAGTCCCGCGGAACAGCTGCGCGCGATTGTCTCCACCGATCCGAGCGCCGGCCCGAGGCTCGCCAATGCCGAGTTCGTCTTCGAGCCACAGTGCATCACCGGCTTCTCGTGCGCGGTGAAGCAACTGCACGGGCCACGCTTCGCGCTGGCCGGCAACGCGACGGAGTTCCTCGATCCCATCTTCAGCTCCGGCGTCACGCTGGCGCTCGCCTCCGCCAGCCGCGCTGCGAAGGTGCTCACCCGCGAACTGCGCGGCGAGACGGTGAATTGGGAAGCCGACTACGCGGAGC
The DNA here is from genome assembly GCA_945872975.1 of Pedosphaera parvula Ellin514. Classification (GTDB taxonomy): domain Bacteria; phylum Verrucomicrobiota; class Verrucomicrobiia; order Limisphaerales; family JADJPG01; genus JADJPG01. The sequence continues at coordinate 5,799 of CAMCCU010000331.1, read as the reverse complement.
ACGTCATGCAAGGCATCAACGCGTTTCGCGCCTACGTCGTGGCGTGGTATGACGGGACATTGCCGGACATCTTCTTCAACGCCGGCCGCAACCGCGACATCATGCGCCAGGTTTGCTCCGTGCTCGCGGGCTACGTGTGGGACAGGAGCAATCCCTACGTGACGCAACCGGAGCGCGCGCTGCCGTTGTTGTCGCGAATCATCAAGACCCAGGCCGGGCTCGCCGCCGCTGGGACGTAGCCGAAATTGATTCCGCATTTCTCGCCGATGAACTTCTACTCCAAGGACACCAAGAGCGCGTTCGACGCGAAGGTCGAGGCTCAGCGCATCGCGTATGCGCCCGTCGCCTTCCAAGCCTGCCGCGTGCTGCGCACCGAAGGCATTCTCGAAGCCGTGCAGAAGAGCGGCGCGGCTGGAATAACGCTGGCCGAGGTCGTCGCCAAGTGCAGCCTGCCGCGTTACGGCGTGAAGGTGTTATTGGAAGCCGGGCTCGGCATCGGGCTCTTCTGCCTGAACGAAAACCGCTACACGCTCACCAAGCTCGGCTACTTCATGCTCCGCGATCCGATGACGCGCATCAACATGGACGTGGTGCATGACGTCTTCTATCGCGGCTTCTTCCACCTCGACGAAGCGGTGCGCGAAGGCCGGCCGGCCGGGCTGAAATCACTCGGCGACTGGCCGACGCTCTATGAAGGGCTGTCCTCGTTTCCTCCCGAAGTCCGGGAAAGCTGGCTGGCCTGGGACCACTACTATTCCGACCAGGCGTTCCCCGCCGCGCTCCCGATTATTTTCGCCGATCCACCGAAGCGCCTGCTCGACGTCGGCGGTAATACCGGCAAATTCGCCGTGCAATGCGCGAAGCACAATCCAGCCGTGCATGTGACCATCGCTGACCTGGACAAGCAGCTCGTGCTCGCCCGCGCGAACATCCAGCAGCACGGGCTGGAAGGCCGCATCGATTTCCACGCGGTGAATTTGCTGGATGAGAACGCCGCGCTGCCGACGGGCCACGACGCCATCTGGATGAGCCAGTTCCTCGATTGTTTTTCGGAACAGCAAATCGTCTCCATCCTGCGCCGCGCCGCCGCCGCCATGTCGCCGGACAGCACGCTCTACATTCTCGAGCTGCTCTGGGATCGTCAGCCGAACGAGACGGCGGCCTTCTGCCTTCAGCAAACTTCGCTCTACTTCACCTGCCTCGCGAACGGCAACAGCCAGATGTATCACTCATCCGATCTGCTGAACTGCATCAAGGAAGCGGGCCTCGTCGTGATTGAAGAGCGGGATCAAGTGGGGCTGTATCACACGTTGATCAAGTGCCGCCGAGCATGACGCTTCAACGAATCGCCAGCCCCTTCGGGTCCTCATCCTTCAGCCCATACTTCATCGCGAAGCGCAGCAGCCCGACACTGTAAGGCGACGTGGAAGCCGCGCCGCTGAAGATGCGGCCGAGATGCTTGTTCATGTGCGGAAACATCAGCTTCACCAGCAACGTGTCGCTCAACATCTGGCCGACTTTGAAGCAGGTGAACAGGCGGCCGTTGTAGAAGTAATCCACGATCTCGTGCCACGTCTCCAGATGATGAATCACCTCGCGCTCATAGCGCTTCATCGCGTCCGGAGTTCCGTCGAGCAGCGCGGCAGCGAGCATAAACGCGCCGTTCATCCCGAGGAACAGTCCGCTCGAAAACACCGGGTCGATGAACCCCGCCGTGTCACCGACTAGCGCCCAGCCATCGCCGACCATGCGCGACGAGACGAGCTGGTAATTCGTGTATTCCATCACCGGCGTGATGCGCTTCGCACCAGTGGCGACTTTCTTCAGCATGGAATCCTGCTGAAGCAAATTGTCGTAACGCTCCTCCTTCGTCGCGCCGGAGCGCTGCGCGTGTTCGTGACCGAGCACCATGCCCAGCGAGACGCGCCCGGGCAGCGGTATCCGCCAACTCCAGCCATGATCGAGCCGCGTCGTGTGAACGTGCCCCTCGTGCTCGATCACCGTCTGGTCCACATGGGCGAACAGCGCGACATCCTTGCGCCGTCCCTCCGTGCTCGCGATGCCCAAGAGGTTCGGCAACAGGCGCACGCGTCCCGTCGCATCGACGATCAAATCCGGCTGACCGCCAAAGAAATCTTTCGTCGCCGTCAACGTGTCGGCATTGAGATGCACTCGCTCAGAACCGGCGACACGCTCCACACCCGCCGGCATCTCGAACACCGTCGCACCTTCGCGTTTCGCTGCCGCGAGGAGCGTTTCATCGAAGCGATCCCTCGGCACATTATAGGCGTAGCGTGCGGTGCGGCCGGTGAGCTGATTGAAGAAGAACGTGAAGTTGACGTCGTCGCTCAGGTTGAACGTCGCGCCAGGTTTCAGCGTGCTGTAACTGCGCACCTCGTCCTCCACGCCGATCTCTTGCAGCATTGGAATGATGGCCGGCACGAGCGATTCGCCGACAATGAGCGGCGCCTGCTTGGGCCGGTGAAACATCGCCACGCGAAGCCCCGACCGCGCGAGCAAACTCGCCAGCGTGCTGGCGGCTGGACCCGCCCCGAGGATTGCCACGGTGTTGATCTTACCTTTTCGTGAGGAAGACATCTTTGAATTTGAAAATGGTGGATGAGGATGGAATTGAACGTCAAGTTCGCGAGCTGAGTGTAAAATTTCAAATTTACGACCGCGGCTCAAGCGTAATGGCGTTAACCGGACACAACCGTCCAAAACACTTTTGGTGTCCGTTTTGGTGTCCGCGAAATGAAGTTGCTCCATTCAGCTGTTTGCCATGAAACCTCCTTGAGAGAAAAGCAAACCTGCGGTTCCGTCCGCAGCAGTCTATCGGCACCGGAGCGACTGGCCACGGTCGGGGCGGAAGCTGCCGAGACGATGCACTTCCAGTCGCGTTTGCCGCCGTCCGGCAATCCGACGTGACACTGTCTCCCCCCTCCGCTAAACCAAGCGCGTGCCGCTTTCCTGGAACGAAATCAAACACCGCGCCGTGGACAAATGCTACCGCCCCGCCGAATTCCCCAGCGACCGCGCCCGCGTGGAATACCTCTTCCAACTCTACGAGCAACTCACCGCCCCGCTCGCGCCCTCGGCCACCGCCAAACCCAAGCGCATCCGCAAAGCCAAGACGAAGCGCGAAGGCGCAAGGATTATTGAGTCGCCGGAAGGGGCACCAGAATGAAGAAAAGATCCGCCGGGCTGAAACCGACGCCCGCTCCGCAACCGGGAGCAATGCGCTGGCTGGTCACAGGCGCGATCGTCATCGCAGCGGTCACGGCCTGCTTGATGTTCCGTTCCGCACCAGAGTCAGCCACCACTTCGGCAAGCCAAACGAATGGTGGTGCCACAGGCAGTTCGCTTTTCGCACCCACTGTTTCCAACAAGATTCCCGCGCCGAAGCCGAAGCCGGAGGGCATGGTGTGGATTCCAGGTGGCGAGTTCTCGATGGGCAGCGATGCGGCCAGCGAATCGTTGTGCAGTTTGCCGGGCGTGACGCGCGATGCGGTGCCCATTCATCGCGTGTATGTGGACGCCTTCTGGATGGATGCAACGGAGGTGACCAACGAGCAATTTGAGAAATTCGTGAATGCCACCGGCTACACAACCGTGGCCGAGACGAAGCCAACGAAGGAAGAATTCCCCACCGCGCCGCCGGAGAATCTCGTCGCCGGCTCCACGGTTTTCACCACCACGCCGCAGGCCGTGGAGTTGAACGATTACTTCCAATGGTGGAGCTATGTCCCCGGCGCAGACTGGCGTCATCCCACCGGGCCGGACAGCGATCTCAGGGGGCGCGAGAAACATCCCGTGGTCCAGCTCGCCTACGAAGACGCGACGGCTTACGCGAAGTGGGCGGGCAAGCGGCTGCCGACGGAGGCGGAGTGGGAGTTCGCGGCGCGCGGCGGCGTGGCGGGCGGGTTGTATGCGTGGGGCAACGACTTGAAGCCCGGCGGAAAATTCCAGGCAAACATTTATCAGGGCCGGTTCCCGGTGGAAGGCGGCGACACGGGGGAGGATGGCTTCAAAGGCATCGCACCGGTCGCGCAATATCCGCCGAACGCATACGGACTGCATGACGTGAGCGGCAACGTGTGGGAATGGGTGAGCGACTGGTATCGCCCCGACACTTACGCCCGACAGAAGCTGGCGGGCGGCGTGGCGCGCAATCCACAGGGGCCAGCGACGCCTTATGACCCCGCCGAGCCGAACGAGAAGAAGCGCGTGCATCGCGGCGGCTCCTTTCTCTGCACGGACTTGTATTGCACCCGTTACATGGTCGGCACGCGCGGCAAGGGCGAAGTCCGTACCGCGAGTAACCACGTCGGCTTCCGGTGTGTGCAGGCGGTTCTGCGATGAGGCGTGCAAAGCGTCCTTCGTTGAAATGCCAAATGACTGGCGCACGGCCGTTACGACACGTTTGCCACCTTTGGAATGAAACAGCCGGCCGATCTATGCGCCGGGTCGAGCTTCGTGTGGCTGCTGATTCTTTATTCACGAACCCGGGATCGGATCGCCCGCACCAAACCAACCTTCTACGTTTCCAGGTAAAGGCGGTCTCAGGCGAGGTTGACGGCTTAGATGTAGCAAGACTGGCGACGCAGAGTTTTTAAGCTTCACCGTCGATCAGAGAAGTCTGCCATCAACTGAACGACAACCCGTGGGAAACCGCCGCTGGTTCGACCAACTGGCAGGCCAATGTCGAGTTGCTGGCGGGCACGAGTCAGCTCCGTGCTTGCACGGTCGATCCGAGCGGCAATGTGAGCCCAACGAACCTCTCGCGTTTGATTCTACGTGATCCCCCCAGCGGGACTGCGTGAGGAAGTGCGGCTGTTCCAGCGTCGTAGGTGCGGCATGGTTAGAGGAGACGACCACCCACAAAACCCGTTCCTCACCGTCGCTGGCCTCGTCGGTCATTTGCCGAATCGCTCCAGCGCCCAGGTCTTGAAGACGCCCTGCGCATTGCCGCCCTCGCCGGGGAACCCGGCGTGTTGCACCATCCAGATGGTGGCCAACCCCTTCGCGGGACGGACTTCCATGCTGGTCGCCTGCGCTCCGCCGTGTCCAAACCAGTCCGGGCCCACCGCGAAGCAGAGGCCGTAGCTGTCCTTCACCGACGCGGGCGTCTGGCGCTTCGTCAGTTCCTTGAAAGAGGCTTCGCTCACGTAGCGCCGGCCGTTCCACTGGCCGCCGTTGAGCAGCATCTGGCAAAAGCGCGCCGTGTCCTGCGCCGTGGAAAAAAGCCCGCCGGCCGGGATCGGGAAGCGGCGCGTGCGGTCCGAGAGCGGGTAGGCCAGCTGGGTGATTTGGAATTCCGCAAGGTTCGTCTTCGTGGCATCCGGTCGATACGATTTGGCCACGCGCTTCGCCTGCTTTTCGTTCGGCCAAAAGGTCGTGTCCTTCATTCCCAGTGGACTGAAGAGCCGCTGCTGCATGAACTCTTCATAGGACATCCCCGAGACCACTTCGATGACGCGACCGGCGATGTTGATGCCGGCGCTCGAATAGAGGTAGCGCGTGCCCGGCTCGCTGACGAGCGGCGTGATGGCATAGCTGCGCACCAGCGCCGCCAGCGGCACGATGTCGTGAGTCGGCAATTCGAGCGCGGACATGAAGGGCATCCCGCTCATGTGATCGAGCACCTCACGGATGGTGATGGGATGCGTCGGCTTCCGAAGCAACGTGTGGGCGTCGTCCTTCTCCGCCACGACCATCTGGCCGCGAAATTCCGGCAGATGTTTCTCCACCGCATCGTCCAGCGCGACCTTGCCCTCATCCACCAGCATCATCACCGCC
>CAMCCU010000330.1 GCA_945872975.1 Pedosphaera parvula Ellin514 | reverse complement strand
CTCGCGAAGGTCTCCGTGCAACAGGTGCAGAAGCTCAGCGACGACGTGCTGCTCTTCAACGTCCCGCTGCCCGTGCGGTTCAAGAGCAAGTCCGGCGTCGTCACTGAGCGCACGCTGGTGGTGAAGGAAAAGGCGGAGGACTTCAGCGTGCCGTTGACTGAGGCGCCGGAGGTGGTCCGCATCGACCCGAACCAAACCTTGCTCGCGAAGATCGCCTTCAACGTCCCCACCGCCATGTTGCATCTTCAACTCGCCGACAAGGCCGACCTGCTGGGCCGCCTGCTCGCGGTCGAGCAGCTCAGCGGCAAGGCGGAGGCACTGGGTAAACTCAAGGATGCGTTGAACAACGATTCGTTCTACGGCGTGCGTCTCGCGGCGTCCCAGGCCATCCGCGCCATCCAGACGGATGAGGCGCTCGACGCTTTGATCGCTTCGACGAAGCAGAGTGACGCCCGCGTGCGTCGGCAGGTCACTGCTGACATCGGCGGCTTCTACCGCGAGGCGAGCTATGCGGCGGCGCAGAAGATTCTGAAGGACGAGAAGAACCCGGACATCCAGGCGATTGCGCTCGCATCGATCGGTTCCTATGCGAAGCCGGAAGTGCGCGAGCAGATTCTCAAGGCGCTCAACTCAACCTCGTATCGCAACGCGACGGCGGACGCGGCCATCAGCGCCATCCGCGCGCAGGCCGACGCCAGCTACATCGCGCCGTTGCTCGATGTGTTGCAGAAGCAGGAGGCGGCGTTCACCAGCGGCGGTTTCGCGCGCGGCCTGGACACCCTCGCGCGTCTTGCGAAGGATGAGGAGAAGAAGGACACCGTGCGCGAGTTTCTGCTCAAGCATCTCGACAGCTCAAAGCGCCGCGTGCAGCTCGCCGCTGTGATTGGCCTGGGAACATTGGGCGATGTGAAGGCGCTCGGTCCGCTGGAGAAGTTCACGAACGCGCCGAAGGAAAGCCCGCTTCGCGCCACGGCGGAACGTGCGGTTGGTGCCATCAATGACACGAAGAAGCCCGCTGCCGAGGCCGGCTCGCTCCGCAACGAAGTCCTCACGCTCCAGAAGGCGAACCGCGATCTGCGCAAGGAGTTCGATGACTTGAAGAAGAAGATCGATGCGCTGACGGCCAAGCCGGGTGATGCGAAATCTGCGAAGCCTGCGACTCCGGCGAAGGCGAAGAGGTAGAATCCTGCGGCCGTCCACGCGGCACAAACAGCGACAAGCATGAACCAACACATTGTTCTCACCAATGGTCCACGAGGTTATCAACGTCGCTTTGCCGGACGGATGGCCGCCGTGCTCACCGCGATTGTTTTGCTCACGACATCTGCTGCGCGCGCGGCGGGAGAGGCGACATTGCTCGATATCGAGCGGAGGGTGACGCACGGCTACGCCACCAACGACGGCGTGCGCATTCATTACGCGCAGCTCGGCCAGGGGCCATTGGTGGTGATGATTCACGGCTTCCCGGATTGCTGGCTGACGTGGCGCGCGCAGATGGTGGCGCTGGCGAAGGATCATGAGGTCGTGGCGCTCGACCAGCGCGGATACAATCTCAGCGACCGTCCGAAGGGTGTGCAGAATTACGACATGAAGCTGCTCGTGGCGGATGTGGCGGCGGTGATTCGCGCGCGCGGCCGGGAGCGGGCCATCGTCGTCGGTCACGACTGGGGCGGCATCGTGGCGTGGACCTTTGCCATGACCCGGCCGGAGATGACGGAGAAGCTGGTCATCTTGAACCTGCCGCATCCGCGCGGGCTGAATCGCGAGCTGGTGAACAACCCGGAGCAGCGCAAGAACAGCGCGTATGCCCGCCGGTTCCAGCAGGAGGGTGCGCACACCAACCTTACCGCCGAGGGTCTGACCTTTTGGATCAAGGATCCTGCGGCCAAGCCACGTTACGTGGAGGCTTTCCGCCGCTCTGATTTCGAGGCGATGCTGAATTACTACAAGCGCAACTATCCACGCGAGCCTTACGCGGAGGACACATCGCCGGTGGTGAAGGTGCAATGTCCGGTGCTGATGTTTCACGGGTTGAAGGACAAGGCGCTGGGCCAGGCCGCGCTGAACGGCAACTGGCAATACATCGAGAAGGATCTGACGCTGGTGACCGTGCCGGAAGCGGATCATTGGGTGCAGCAGGACGCGGCGGACTTGGTGACGCGAACGATGGTCAGTTGGTTGAACCGGTAGAAACCAATGTCCGAGTGAAGCCGAACAGCAAAGACAATTCCCGTATGGAAACGATTCCCGATCCCTTCCGCGAGACACGAAACAAAGATGGTGTCCTGCCATGCGAGTTTCAGGGCGAGAACGTCCCGATGATTCTGCGCCATGAGGATGTGCGCAAGGCGGCGAAGGATTGGAAGACGTTCAGTTCGGATGCGCCGTTCCGCGTGCCCATCCCGTCGGAGGAGGATGTCCGGACGATGCGGCAATTGCCGGTGGAGACGGACCCGCCGGATCACACGGACTACCGGAAAATCGTGGAGCCGTTCTTCCTCCGGGCAAAGGATCCTGGCGTCGTCGCCCAGGTGGAGTCGCTGTTCGATGGTATGCTGCGCGACGCCCTGGCGTGTGAATCCATCGAGGTAGTCCGCGAGTTCGCGCTGCCAATTCAATCGCGCGCCCTGGCGTATCTGCTCAACGTGCCCGAGTCGGAGGCGACGACCTGGATCAGTTGGGGAACGCACGTCTTCCGCGATGGCGGCTCCAAGGGCGGCGCGCTGGAAGCTTATCTGCACGGGCAGTTCGATCGCGCGCAGAGCGGTGTGGGCGAAGACTTCTTCAGCGCGATGACGCGGGCGACGTTTCGCGGGCGTCCTCTGACTCGCGAAGAGATGATGGGCTTCGGGAATCTGACGTTTGCTGGCGGACGCGACACGGTCATCCACAGCATCTCCTCCGTGCTGGCTCACTTTGGAAAGCATCCGGAGGCGTTGGAGTTTCTCCGGCAGGATCCGTCTCGCATCGTTCACGCGGGCGAAGAGTTTTTCCGCGTCATCACGCCGCTCACGCACATCGGGCGGGTGTGCCCGGTGGATACCGAGGTGCATGGAGTGCCTGTGAAAGCCAAGGGCCGCGTATCACTCTGCTGGGCATCGGCCAATCAGGATGAGTCTGTCTTCGAGGCTCCGGGCGAGGTGCGTCTGGATCGGAAACCCAATCCGCATCTCGCGTTTGGTTTCGGAGCCCACCTCTGTCTTGGGGCGGCTCACGCGAGGTTGCTCATCCGCACGTTGCTCCAGAAATGCACCGAGCGCATTGCCAGCATCACGGTGTTGGACGCGAAGGAACGTGTCGAGAACGAGTCCGCCTACCAGCGCGTGATGGGCTACGAATCTCTGACCATTCGACTGACCCCGCGCTGAGTCGTGGCGGATGGGCTACGGTGCCGTCGCCTGTTCTTCCTATTTCTTACCGATGCAATAAAGCGTCTTGGAAGTGCGGATGAAGAGCTGCCCCTGGCTGATTGGGATCGCGGCGCGCAAGGTGTTTTCGCCCTCCGCCATCTCCGCTGTGTGGAGCAGCTTGAACTCGCTGCCGCCTGCCTGCACGACGAAGACTTCGCCCGCGAAGTTCATCATGTAGATCTTCCCGTCGGCTGCGGTGGGCGTGGATTGAAAGATGCCTTTGCCCTTGAGGTCGCCTGACCAGACGACTTTTCCAGAAGGCTCCACGCAGAGGAGTTTCTTCTTCGTTCCGTTGAGAATGTAAAATTTACCTTCGTAGAAAAGCGGCGTCGGCACGTCGCTGCTGAGCTCGCGCACGTCCAGTGAGCGCGCGGCTTTGGTGGCGTCCTCGGTGGACTGCACGAAGCTTTGCCAGGCGAGGTCGGTGTTGGCGAGAGTGCCTTTGCCACCGAGTTTCACGGCGTAAACCGGGGAATCCTTCGGGCCGCACGCCAGCACAATGCCAGCGCCTGCCGTGGGTGATGGCACCAGTCGCCAGTGACCGATGTGGGTCGGATTCCACGTCCCCCAGCGCCAGAATTCCTTGCCGGTGACCGGATCATGGCCGCTGATGCAGTCACCGCCGACGATGAGGAGCTCGTCGCGACCTGCGTGCTTGTAAGGTGTCGGAGTGGCAAACGATTCGAGGGATTCTTCGCGGGCGTCCGCTGGACGAACGACTCTCCAGAGCTCCTTGCCGGTCGCGGGATTCAAGGCGAGCAGGTACGATTCATTCGGTCCATCGCTGCGACCACGGCCGTTCACCGGGGTGTTTCGTTGCAGCACTTGAATGTAGAGGCGGCCGTCATGGAGCAGCGGGCTGGTGCTGAAGGTCCATTGGAACGCGAACTGCCCGTAGTCCTTCTCGATGTTCCGCCGCCAGGTTTCCTTGCCGGCCAGGTCGAGACAGACGAGTTCGCCGTTGCCGTAGAAAAACCAGACGTGCTTGCCATCGGTGACGGGCGACGAGTTGGAGAAGGTGCTCATGCGATCCCGTCCCGCGCCGTCAGCCACTTTCACGCGCCAGAGTTCCTTGCCGGTCTTGCGATCAAAGGCGAGCGCGACGCAGGTCTTGGCGGTGTCGTCTGTGGAGGAGACGAAAACGTAATCACCCCAGACCACCGGGGTCGCTCCGCTGGGCCCGGGCATGGGCGCGCTCCAGGCCACGCCCTCGGTGCGGCTGAAGGTGGAGGGGAGGTTCTTGTCGGTGGTCGCGCCGTTGAAGTTCGGCCCGCGCCAGTTCGGCCAGTTCTCAGCGCGAAGCATTGGAGCCGTTGATAGAAAAACTCCCGCAGCAACAAGAGCCAGTTTCATAGTTCGATGAATCATAGTTTGGGCAAAAGTTAGGATGTTACGCAGCGCGACCGTTTGAATGTGTTTGCTTGTAGTCCGGCGTTGGACGCGCGGCAAGTCCGATTGATTGAAGGGAAAATGAGGCTGGAAAAATCTGACGAACCGAAGCCAGATCAGCGGCGCCACCACGAACGGCCCGGGTTCTTGCCTTCGTCTTCCTGCTGAGACTTGACGCCCTGCAAGAGGTATTGGCTGCGTGCGTTTTCCAGCGCCATCTGGAATTGGGCGTAGGTGGCGTAGCGTTGCGCGGGATCTTTCGCCATGGAAATGGCGATGGCATCGCTCGTCAGTTGCGTGACGTCGGTGCGGACATCGCAGGGCGGCGTCAACGGCGTGTGAACATGTCCGGCGACGACTTGCTCGACTGTCTCAGCCTCGAACGGGACGTGCCCGGTCAAGGCGTGGTAAAGCGTGCCACCGAGGCTATACATGTCCGAATGGAAGGTTTCGCCCTGCCGTTGAATCTTCTCGGGCGCGACGTAGTAAGGCGTGCCCCAGATGGTGGATTCGTATTCCGCATCGTCGCCGGCGTTTCGTGCCAGGCCGAAATCAACCAGCTTCGGCTCGCCGTGTTCGTTGAACAGAATGTTGCCCGGCTTGATGTCGCGGTGAAGCAGGTTGTGCTGCAACGCGGTTTCCAAGGCGGAGGCGACCTTGATGCCGACGTCCAGGACCGTGAGTTCCGAGACACAGTTGTCGCGGATGATCAGGCTGTCCAGGCTGCCGTGGTCCGCCAGTTCCATCACGATGTAAGGGCTGCCGTTATGTTCGTCGAAGGAGTAAACGTGAATGATGTGGGTGTGATTGAGGGAGGCGGTGGCCCGGGCTTCGCGGTAGAAGCTTTCCATCACCTGCTTGTCATCGGCCATCTCGCGCTTGAGCATCTTGACGGCGACCGTCCGCTCCAAGCTCACGTCGAAAGCGCGATAGACCGTGCCCATCCCGCCGGATGCTACGACTTCGCGCACCTCAAAATTGCGGATGCGCGTGGGAACAATGACCGGATGACCGCACTTGTTGCAGGGGACAGGCTCCAGCGGCGCCAAATCACTCGGGAGCCAATGCTTGGCGTGACAGGCACCGCACTCGGCCATGCGAAGCGGCTTTTGATCTTTGTTCGCTGGATCAGACACCGCTTGAAGATAACAGACGTTGCAAAACCGACAAGAGATCAAGTGACGGATCATGCTTCCTCCTCACCGCCGGGTGCGTTGGAGCGGCTTGCTGTGCGGCGATCAGCAAAGTCTTTACCCCGGTTTTAACGAGTGCTATTTCATTCTACTAATGACTACACCGAACCTGCAGGTTCGACGCGCGACCATTGAAGACTTGCCGCAGCTTGTCTTGCTATGGCGGCGCGAGGGCTACGCCGTCTCCGATTTGGAAAAGCGATTCAAAGAGTTTCAGGTTATCGACGCACCTGAAGGCGGTCTGGCTGCTGCGGTCGGCTTGCAAATCGCGGGCTCGGAAGCCCGGTTGCATAGCGAGGCGTTTGCGCGAAACGAACAGGCGGACGCCTGCCGCCTTTTGATTTGGGAGCGCGCTCAAGTCGTTGCCAAAAACCACGGCCTGGTGCGCTTGTGGACCCAGTTTGCCACGCCGTTTTGGAATCACAGCGGCTTCCGCCATCCG
>CAMCCU010000329.1 GCA_945872975.1 Pedosphaera parvula Ellin514 | reverse complement strand
CACCGACGCCGCTCGGATCGGGTTGTTCACGGCCTATGGTTGGGAGAGCGGTCTGGTCGGCGACTTCAGCGATGCGCGGATCGAGTCGCTGGCGAATCAGGCGATCACGGTCACGCCCACGATTGCGGATGCGACGCATCGGTATCCGGCGGCGTTGCTGACGTTGATCACCGCGCAGCTTGCGATCGTGAACACGAACCAGCCGCGCGCGACGGGTGGCTCGGCGCAGGGGGCGACCGCCGCGCGCGACGCCGCGCTGGTGCTGCTGCAATTGGTCAACGCGCGTGTGCGGTTCTTCTATTGCTCGGCGAGCGACGAGACGGACCAGTCGGCGGAACTGGTGAGCATCGGCCGCCAACCGCGACGCGACGCCGGAGCCGCGCAACCGCTCCCCGCCGCCCCCGGCCCGGCCACGTTCGATGCCGCCGCGCTGAGCCTGAGCGTCTCGGCCCTGCCCGATCACGCGACGACCCTGCGAGCCTTCCGCCGCCCCGCCGGAGGGACCGCCGAACTGGCCGGCACCTCGGCCACCACCACCGTCTCGCTCACCGAACTCGGCCCGCTGACCTCCGGCGTCACCTACGAGTTCTGGCTCGTCGGCCACAACTCCCAAGGCGACGGCCCGCAGAGCAACCACGTCTCGCACGTCGCGACATAGCCCACCGACCAGACTTCGGAAGTCGGAACGCATCTCGCGACGTGATTACAGCCGCGTGGAGAACACCAGTGACCCGGACGCTCGCGGCGTCCGGGTCATTTTGTCATAAGAGTTGTTGTGCGCGTCGGCTCGAAGGGCCGGAAGACACCATTCGCCGCCCGCCACGATGGCCCGTTTCACATTGAGAGGCATCCCATGCCCCGCATCTTTGACAACATTGAAATCGAGCTGCTTCCGGCCCTGCGTGAAACGCTCGACGTTTCGGAGCGCGCCGACTTTTGCGTCGGCTACTTCAATCTTCGCGGGTGGAAATCCATTGATGAGTTGATCGAACAATGGTCAGGCGGCGCGGGTCAGCAATGCCGCCTGCTGGTCGGTATGCAACGACTACCGCAGGAGGAGTTGCGCGCAGCGTACAGTCTCCTTCCAAACGAAGACCAACTCAGCAATCAGGCGGTCATCCGCCTGAAACGACGGTTGGCCGAAGAATTCCGCGCGCAACTCACGATTGGTGCCCCGACCGACGCCGACGAGACGGGCTTGCGCAGACTCTCGGCGCAACTCAAGGCAGGCAAAGTCATCGTCAAGCTCCATCTGCGGCACACGCTTCACGCCAAGCTCTACCTTTGCTTCCGACCCGACCCGAACAATCCGATCACCGGCTTTCTTGGCTCCAGCAATCTCACACTCTCCGGCCTGTCCAAACAGGGCGAACTCAATGTGGATGTGCTCGACCATGACGCCACCGAGAAGCTCGCCAAGTGGTTCAATGACCGCTGGGGCGACAAGTGGTGCATCGACATCACCAAGGAACTCATCCAAGTCATCGACGAGAGTTGGGCGCGGTCCGAATGCCCGCCGCCGTATCAGATTTACGTCAAGATGGCTTACCACTTGGCGGAGGAAGCGCGAGCGGGCCTTTCAGAGTTCACGATCCCGGCGGATATGCGTGGTGTCCTGCTTGAGTTCCAGTCTGCGGCCGTTCGCATCGCGGCGAGGCACTTGGAAAAGCGAGGCGGTGTCATCTTGGGCGATGTCGTTGGTCTCGGCAAAACGCTGATGGCCACGGCGTTGGCGCGCGTCTTTCAAGACCCGCCGCGCTCCCTCGAAACACTGATTCTTTGCCCCAAGAATCTCGTCGGCATGTGGGAAGACTACGCCCACCGCTACCGTCTCATCGCGAAAGTGGTGTCCATCACCCAAGCCCAAAAAGTCCTGCCTGACCTGCGCATCTACCGTGTCGTCATCATTGACGAGAGCCACAACTTGCGAAACCGCGAGGGCCGCCGCTGGGCCGTCGTGCGCGACTACATTTCCCGGAACTCCAGCAAGTGCATCCTGCTTTCGGCCACGCCCTACAACAAGGCGTACCTCGATCTTGCCAATCAACTCCGACTGTTCCTCGACCCCGAAGACGTTGTCGGCATCCGGCCCGAGGAATATCTGCGTCGTGACTGCGATGGTCGTCCCGACGAGTTCACCCGCCGCCACCAGTGCCCGTTGAATTGTCTGGCCGCCTTCGAAAAGAGCCTGCATCCCGACGACTGGCGCGAGATGATGCGACTGTTCATGGTCCGCCGCACCCGCAGCTTCGTGGAGCGCAACTACGCTTTCACCGAGTGCCCGGCTTGCCAGACCATCGTGACGGCCACCCAAGAAGCCTGCACCAACTGTGCCCGCGCCAAGGTCAAAGCCGACCGTCGTTTCCTCGTGCTGGAAGGCGGTATCCGGTTTCACTTCCCCAAACGCCAGCCCAAGGCGCTGCACTTCCGCATCCGAGACAAGCACCCGGACGACCAATACGCCAAGCTCTACTCCGATGTCGTGGTGGACACCGTCCGACTTCTCCACCTGCCACGTTACGGCTTGGCGAACTATCTCAAACCGACGCTCGACGTGCCGCCGACTGCCGACGAAGCGGAGGTCATGAAGAATCTCTCCCGCGCGGGCAAGCGGCTGATCGGATTCTGCCGCACGAATCTTTTCAAACGTCTTGAAAGCAGCGGTCATTCGTTCCTGCTTTCTGTCCGTCGCCACATTCTGCGCAACTTTATTTTCCTGCACGCGCTGAAGAATGGTTTGCCCGTGCCCGTTGGGACTCAGGACGCCGCACTCTTCGACACCCGCAGCGACGACCACGACAGCGACAGCACGCTCTTTGGTGACGAAGAAAAGAACGCCAAGGAACCGACCGAAATCACCGCCCAGTCTCTCGCCGACTTCGCCAAGGCGGGCGCAGGCGGTTACGCCATCCTCGAAGCCGAGCATCGAAACAACTTTGAATGGCTACGCTCCAACACCTTTGTTGAAGAGTTGGAGAAGCACTTGATGCAGGACGCCGAGCGTCTGTTTTCGATTCTGCAACTGGCTGGCGACTGGCAACCGGCCAAGGACGAGAAACTGGCGGAACTCGAAAAGCTCCTCACCAAGAAACATCCCAAGGAGAAGATCCTCCTCTTCTCGCAGTTCGCAGACACCGTCAGCTACCTGAACGAGCAATTGCTTTCGCGCGGTCTCAAGAAATTTGCCGCTGTCACCGGCGACACCGACGATCCTTCCGAGTTTGCCCGCCGCTTCAGCCCGGAATCCAACCAGGTGCGAGACAAGGTCTCCGCTGCCGACGAACTGCGAGTGCTTGTCGCCACCGACGTGCTCAGCGAAGGCCAAAACCTTCAGGACGCCGCCATCGTCGTGAACTACGACCTGCCGTGGGCCATCATTCGACTCATTCAGCGCGCCGGCCGCGTGGACCGCATCGGCCAGAAGTCGGAGAGAATCCTCTGCTACTCCTTCCTGCCTGCCGATGGCGTCGAACGCCTCATCCGCCTGCGCGCCCGAGTCCGCCAACGCCTTGAGGAAAACGCCGAGGTCGTGGGCACCGATGAGACGTTCTTCGAGGACGAAAAGCACGACACCGTCATCCGTGATCTGTTCACCGAGAAATCTGGCATCCTCGATGATCCCGAGGACGACGAAGTGGACCTCGCCTCGCTCGCCTACCAAATCTGGAAGAACGCCTGCGACATCGACCCCACGCTCAAGAAAACCATCGAAGACATGGAGAACGTGGTTTTTTCCACCAAGGGCCTTTCCGCCGTGCCGCCCAAGCGTGCGGGTGCCGGAGGCGCGAAACCTGATTCTGGTGTGATGGTCTACGTCCGCACCGCTGATGGCAACGATGCTCTCGCGTGGGTGGATGAGCAAGGCAGCACCGTCACCGAGAGCCAGCATGAAATCCTCCGCGCGGCCGCGTGCGAACCCGCCACGCCCTCGCTTCCGCGCCTGACCACCCACCACACACTCGTGCAGCAGGCCGTCGCTGGGATTCAGAAAGAGCACACCACCACCGGCGGACAGCTAGGCAAACCCGCCAGCGCCCGCCGGCGCGCTTACGAACGGCTCAAGGACTACGCCGACCATGTGAAGGGCAGTCTCTTCGACATCAAGCCGCTCCATCAAGCCATTGATGCCATCTATGAAGCACCGTTGACCGAGGCCGCCCGTGACCTCCTCAACCGCGAGATGAAGTCCGGTCTGGATATCGAAAAGCTCGTCGATCTCGTCCTCTCGCTCCACGAGGAAGACCGCCTCTGTGTCCCCCAGGACGATGTCGAGGCCCGCGAACCAACGATTATTTGTTCCCTCGGAATCCGCAAAGGCTGACCTATGCCACTCGACTTCCCACGCGCCCGCCCACTCCTGCAAAGCTGCAACCTGCCCCAGCTCTTCATCGAAGAACTCGGCTGGGAACCTGCACACCCAAAGCTCACCCTTCGGACCGGAGAAACCGACTACGCCTTTTCCGCGATAGCCGAGAAGCGCGGCTTCACCGCTTGGCTCTGCGAATCGCCCACCGGCGGCCTGCCCGACCACGCCACCCGCCTCAAGCTCGACCGCAAACTCTCCGAGACCAGCTTCGAGCATCTCATCGTCTTCGTCACCCGCGACCGCGCCAGCCAGTCCTGGATGTGGGTCCGCCGCGAACAGGGCAAACCGCTCGCCGCCCGCACCCACGAGTATCACAAAGACCAGCCCGGCGACTCACTGCTCCAGAAACTCCAAATCCTCTACGTCTCGCTCGAAGAAGAGGAAGCCGGGATCTCCACCGTCGCCGTCGCCGGTCGCGCCCGCGCCGCGTTCGACATCGAGCGCGTCACCAAGGCGTTCTACCGCGACTTCGACACCCACCGCAAAGCGTTCCTCAAATTCATCGACGGCATTGGCGAGGTGGCCGACTGCGAATGGTATGCGTCGGTCATGCTCAACCGCCTGATGTTCGTCTATTTCATCCAGCGCAAAGGCTTCCTCGACGGCGATCACAACTACCTTCGCAATCGCCTTGACCGCTGCAAGAAGGAACAAGGCAAGGACAAGTTCTACACCTTTTACCGCTACTTCCTGCTCCGGCTCTTTCACGAAGGCTTTGGCAAACGCCGCAAGGATCGCGCGCCCGACCTCGAAAAACTCCTCGGCAACATCCCGTATCTCAACGGCGGCCTGTTCGACGTGCATGAACTCGAAAAGCCCGAACGCTACGGCAAAGAAATCGCGATTCCCGACAAAGCCTTCGAGCGCATCTTCGATTACTTCGACCAATACCAGTGGCATCTCGACGAACGCCCGCTCCGCGCCGACAACGAAATCAACCCCGATGTGCTCGGCTACATCTTCGAGAAGTACATCAACCAGAAGCAGATGGGGGCGTATTACACGAAGGAGGACATCACCGAATACATCAGCAAGAACACCGTGCTCCCGTTCCTGTTCGACGCCGCCCGCGCCAAGTGCAAGGTCGCCTTTGAGAATCCCGACGGTCCGACCGTCTGGGATTTGCTTCGCGAAAATCCCAACCGCTACATCTATCCCGCCGTGCGTCACGGTGCAGACAAGAAACTTCCGCCGGAAATCGCCGCTGGCCTCGACACGAAGAAGCCCAACCTCATCGAACGCCGCAAGCCGTGGAACAAACCCGCGCCCGGCGACTACGCCCTGCCCACCGAAATCTGGCGCGAAGTTGTCGCCCGCCGCCTGCGTTACGAGGAAGTCCGGCGAAAACTCGCCGCTGGCGAGGTCCGCGAGGTCAACGACTTCATCACTCTCAATCTCGATCTCCGCCAGTTCGCTCAGGATGTCATCCAGAACTGCGAAGGCCCGGACCTGCTCATGGCTCTGTGGCAGGCCATTACCACGATCACCGTCCTCGACCCCACTGGCGGCTCGGGCGCGTTCATCTTTGCCGCGCTCAATATCCTCGAACCGCTCTACGAAGCCTGCCTCGACCGCATGGAAGCCTTCCACGCCGAGTGGGGCGAGCACGGCAAAAAGGCCCATCCCAACTACCACAAGAAATTCACCGAAGTCCTCGCCCGCGTGGACGCGCACCCCAACCGCCGCTACTTCGTCCTGAAATCCATCATCCTCAATAATCTCTACGCCGTGGACATCATGGAAGAGGCGGTGGAGATCTGCAAACTGCGTCTGTTCCTCAAGCTCGCGGCCCAGGTCGAACCGGACGCCGCCAAGGACAACCTCGGCATCGAGCCGCTGCCGGACATTGATTTCAACATCCGCGCCGGCAACACACTCGTCGGCTACGCCACCTACAACGAAGTCAAACGCGCCGTCACCAGCAAGCTGGACTTCGACAACGCAGGGCCTACGCGCCATAAGACGTTTAAAAACAATGAGTTAGGGTTGCGCAATTGAATCGGAGTCATCATCACACGTTCTGGATTCGTTTTTTCCGGAGGTGTGATGAAGAAGACACAATGGGATGGTGTGGTGCTGGGCGGATTGTT
>CAMCCU010000328.1 GCA_945872975.1 Pedosphaera parvula Ellin514 | reverse complement strand
GGGCGCGTGATTCAGTTCAGCAGCACGGCGGACACGGCCTGGAACGATCTGCCGGTTCGACTCGCTTGGGTGCCGTTGCTGCATCGCACGCTCGGAAGCATCGTGCAGCGGCAGGACGAGGGATTGAACATCCGCGTGGGCGACAAGTTCGTCCGCCGCGTGCCCGCCGAGAATCTCGACAAGGACGCGACGTTCTTTCCACCGCGCCAGACGACGGTGCGCGAGCTGCGCCGCGTCGAGCTCGTGAACGGCTGGCCGACAGTGCAGTTCGAGCACACAGAGCTGGCGGGAGTTTACGACGCGAAGGTCGGCGAGGCGGGGGCAGTGCTGAAGTTCGCCGCGCAGCCGGACGCCAGCGAATCGAGCCTGGATGAACTCAGTCCGGCCCAGCTCGCGACGTTGAAGAACGTCGCGAACGTCGTGCCTTGGACACCGAATCTTTCGCTGCGCGGCATGATGGAACGCGGACGGACGGGCATGGAATTCTGGGTGCCAATCCTTCTAGCGTGTCTGGCGATCGCCGCCGTGGAAACTTTCTTGGGGCAGTGGTTCAGCCGAAGCAAATGACCGACCTGTTCCTCAAACTTCTCGGGGTGCCGGCGAATGACGCGGTTCATATCGCCAAGGCCACCGTCGCGTTTCGCGGCGGGCTGAGCGTTGGCTGGTATGTGTTCATCATCATTGTCGTGGCGGCGCTGGTCGTCTGGATTTACAAGTCCACGCCGGTGACCGTCGCGCCGTGGCGTCGATACACACTGGCCGCGCTTCGGGTCGTGTTCCTCGCGCTGCTGATCGCGCTGCTGCTGCGGCCGGTGCTGGCGTTCACGGTCGAGGGCAGCATCCGGCGCGTGCTGGTGATGCTGGTGGATGGCAGCGCGTCGATGCAGATCGCTGATCCACGGCTCGACGCGAATGACCAGAAGCGCGCGGCCATTGCGAAGGGGATTCTCGATCCAAAAGGTGAACTGAAACAAACGCTCGACCGCAGCCGTGCGCGGGAGTTCGAGCAGGTGTCGCGCTTGGAGCTGACCAAGGCGGCGCTGCAGAACGAGCGGATCGATCTGTTGCCGCGACTCGACAAGGAATTTGATTTGTCGGCGTTCAGCTTCGGCCAGGGTCTCGCGGAGCTCTCGGCGCGCAAGCTGGAGACGAATGTCAGCAAGTCGAAGGAAACCAAAAAGGCGTCCATCGAGAGCTTCGACTGGGTGGAACGACTCGAAGGCACTGCGCCTTCTACTGCGATTGGCGATGGCATCCGCGAGGTGATGAATCGCAAGCGCGGCCAGCCGCTCGCCGGCATCGTGCTGGTGACGGATGGAGTGAACAATTCCGGTAGCCAGCCTCGGGATGCGGCGGCGGCAGCGCGGGCGGAGGGCGTGCCGCTCTACATCTACGGCGTCGGCATCACCAGCCCGCGTGACATCATCGTGCAGAATTTGTTCGCGCCGGACGTGACGTTTGTGAAGGACGAGGTTCCGCTGACGGTGCGGGTGCGGGGGCAGGGCTTGAACGGCGAGAGCGCGGAGCTGCAATTGAAGCTGGATGGGCAGGTCGTCGCGACGAGGACGCTGACCTTCACGAACGATGCGGAGCAGGTGGTCCCGCTGAAGTTCACGCCGCCAACTCTCGGCGAGTTCGAGCTGACCGCTAGCGTCGAGGCGCGCTCGGATGAGACGGTGAAGGATAACAATTCGCGCTCGCAGCGGATCAAAGTGATCGATTCCAAAATCAAGGTGCTGCTGGTGGATCAGTCTCCGCGGTGGGAGTTCAAATATCTCCAGATGCTGCTGCTGCGGGATCGGCGCGTGGACTTGAAATGTTTTCTGGTCGAAGGCGACAAGGCGATCAGCCGCACAGCGGACTCGCCGTATCTGCCGGAGTTTCCGGCGCGTCGCGATGAGCTGTTCAAGTATGACCTTGTGATTCTCGGCGATGTTGATCCGAAGGTGCTGACCGCGCTGCATCAGGAGAACTTGAACAAGCTGGTCAGCGACTTCGGCGGCGCGCTCGTGGTCCTGGCGGGCAAGCGTCACATGCCGGCGCAATACCGGCGCAGCGTGCTGGAGAAGCTGCTGCCGGTGGAGTTCGAGCCATCCACGACGGATTCGAGGTCGGACCCCATCGCGGACAAGCCGATCAAGCTTCAGCTCACGGCGGCGGGCCGGGCGAGCGCGATGCTTCGCCTTTCGGATCGCGACGATGAGAACGCGCAGATGTGGGCGCAGCTTCCGCCGATCTATTGGGCGGCGCGGGTCACGAGGGCGAAGCCTGCGGCGGAAGTTTTGGTGGTGGATTCAGATGTCTCGAAGGAATCGCGCTCCGGCAAGATGCCTGTCATCGCGGTGCAACAATACGGTTTGGGCCAGGTCATGTTCGTCGGCACGGATAACCTCTGGCGCTGGCGCAAGAACGCCGGCGATTTTTATTACACGGCGGTGTGGGGACAGATTGCGCAGCGCGTGTCCATCCAGCGTCTGCTCGGCGTGTCGCGGCGCACGCAGTTGAGCACGGACCGGCAGAATTACATGGCGGGCGATCGCGTCGCGGTTTACGCGAGGCTCTACAGCGGCGCGGGCTTCGAGCCGGTGCAGGAGCCGGCGGTGAAGGGGAGCTTCGGCTTGAAGAACGGGCAGGGACCGCGAACCGAGGTGGCGTTGCGTCCGGTGCCGGATCAGCCGGCGATGTATCGCGGGGAATTCATCGCAACGGGCGCGGGCGGCTACGGTTTCTCGGTGGAGAACGATCCGCAGACCGTGCTCGATTTCAATGTCACGGAGCCGAAGTTCGAGTTCGGCGAGACGGCGATGAACGAGTCGTTGTTGAAGGAACTCGCGGCGACCACCGGCGGGCAGTTCTTTCGCGAAGAGAATCTCTACAAGCTTCCCGAGACCATCGCAGCGAAGACCGAGCGCGTGCAGTCGCCGATGGAAGTGGAGCTTTGGGCCTCGCCGCTTTACTTCCTGCTGCTGCTCGGCGTGGTGACGGCGGAGTGGGTGTTGCGCAAGCTGTCGCATTTGAAATGAGCCAGACGAGTTCAACCGCAATGACGACGCCCGGCTCCGGCCCCCGCGGCCAATTGGCGTCGCAGCTCGACGCCTTGCGCCGTCGGCATGTCGGCGTGCTGGCGTTGACGGGCCTGGCGATTCTGCTGGTCGTGAGTGTGGAGTTGCTGGCGCTCGCGCTGTTCGTGGATTGGTGGCTGGAACTGCCGTGGGCCGTTCGCCTCGGCTCTCTCATCGCGCAAGCGGCGCTCGCGACTTACGTGTTGTTGACCATGGTGATTGCTCCACTGATCCGTCAGCCGAATGAAGATGAGCTGGCGTTGATGGTGGAGCGGGCGCGACCGGAGTTTCGCAGCCGGCTCATCGCAGCCGTTCAACTGGGCCGCTCCGGTGCGGCGGCACCGAATACGTCACAAGGATTGGTGGACGCCCTCGTGCAGGAGACCGAGGCGATGGCGGGCGCGACGGACTTTCGCCGCGTGGTGCCGAATGATCGTCTGCGCATGTTCGGTGTGATGGCGTTCGTGGTCCTGTTCATGATCACGGCGGGGCTGGTTGCCGGACGGGAAACATGCGGCGTGTTATTGCGGCGTTGGATGCTTTCGTCCGAGCCCGTGCCGCGCAAGACGCGAATCGTGGTGCCCGAGGGAGATCGCCTGGTGGGCATCGGCGACAACGTGCGGCTGGAGGCGTTCGTGCAGGGGATTGTTCCGCGTCACGGCAAGGTGGAGGTGAAGTATCGGAGCCGTCGCGCGCAGGATTTTTCGTTGGAACAGAATCGCGACAGCCGCATCCAGTTCGGTCGCACGCTGGAGAATGTGCAGGATGGTTTCACGTATCAGTTCACGCTCGGCGATGGCGTGAGCCAGGTGTTCAACGTGCAGGCGGTGCCGCGGCCCACTGTGGCGTCGATGGAATGCGTGCAGGAATTTCCCGCCTACACCGGATTGAAAAGCGTGACGCGCAGTCTGGGCGATCTGTCGTTGCTCGCGGGCAGCACGCTGGTGCTGAAGGTTTCCGCAACCAAGGAGCTTCGTTTCGCGGAGGCAAGGCTCGTCGGGGTCGAATCGAATGTGGCGCTGCGGCTGGATGCGGCGAATCGACGTGCGTTGTCGGGACAGTTCCAGGTTGCGGCGAAAGGGTTGACGGGCTTTCAGGTGCTGATGATCGATCGCGACGGCATGGAGAGCCGGGACAGCGCCGTGTATCGGGTGGATGTGCTGCCGGACAAGTTGCCGGTGGTGCGAGTCACGTATCCCGACCGCAAGGAGGAGTTGCTGACGCCGCAGGCGGCGATGCTGATTGCGTTCGAGGCGACGGATGATTTTCAGATCGCGAAGGTGCGGTTGAAATACAAGGTCGCTTCCGAGGGTGGCGGCATCGAGAGCGCGGTGGAGCTCGATTTGGAGAACGCGCGCGCCGCCAAGTTGAAGCGGCGATATGAATGGAAGATCTCTGACGTGTTGCCGGGATTGCCGGAGGGAAGCGTCGTCGAGTATTGGCTCGAAGCGGAGGATAACAACAACGTCACGGGGCCGGGTCTTGGGATTTCGGACCGGCAACTGATCAAGGTTGTCAGCGAAGCCGAGAAGCGCGCGGACTTGCTGAATCGTGCGAGCGACTACCTGGGGAGCATCAGTGATGTGGTGAACGATCAGGAGAAGCTCAACCGGAATCTAGGTGTGATAATTCGGGCCAAGGCGGAGCTGCGGTAAGGGAACGATTGAAATGGCTGCCGAGACTGTCACTAGCAATGAGGCGGCAGCCGGCAGACCCGCAATCCATCCCGGGCGGTTCCACATGAACATATGCTCACTTGCGCTTTGGCTTGTTCTTGTGCGCGCCCGCATAGAATTTCTTGTGCATCTCCAGCAGGCGGGCCAGCTCCGGGATCGGCTCTGGATGATCCTCCACGCGGAGATCGATATAACGATCGTTCGCGTTGCCGTAGCCGGATTTCTCGCGCACGACGAGCAGCGCCGCGGACTGTTTCCCGCGCGTGTCCCCGCCTTCCGCCTGGCCGGCTTCGAGCGACGCCATCAACCAATCCGCCAGCTCGCTGCCCTCGACTTTGCGCGCGGTTTCGAATCCAGCCGCCATCGCCTTCACGACATTCTCACTGGCGAGGATGTTCCCTTGCACGCAGAAGTTCGTGCCTTCGCGATGCCCGGCCCACGCATTACACTTCGCCCCGGTGAAGCTCGCGCTGGTTCCCTTCGCATCCACGATTCCGGCCTGACGCGAGTCGCGTCGGTCATCGACATCCGTCAATTGTTTCAACGTCTCCTTCGCGGTCTTGCCGGCGGCGAGGAGGGCCAGGCCATCCGGTCCGTAAGCCACGTTCGCATACGATTGCGTGGCGATGGCGCCGACTTTCGCCTTTGCCCACGGCACCACGCTGCCGACGCCGAAGAACTTGCTCTGGACCGCCACGCCGAGGTCGCCTGTCTCCGGATCGAAACCCACGACAGAGAAGGTGGCGACCGGAGGGAGATCGCCGTGCTGGGGAGCGACATTGCCGGATTCGACCATTCCCTGGTGACGTAAATCGGTTGTGCAGCCGGAAGCCAGCAGGGCTACGGCGAGGAACAGCCGTTCCGCCCGCGCAAGAAACTTGAAGCTCATGCCATCGGACAATGCCGCCACCGGGCTCCGTTCGGCAAGCGGGAACCAGCCCGCTGCCGGGCCGCCGCACGCCGCAATCCCCTCATCTTCGCCCCGCAAATGATGAGAATTTAGTCATTGCGCGCGAAGGCAGAACCGACAAAAGTCAGCTCGCAATAGGTTAGTCAGAACTCTCCAATTAAATTTAGAATTATGAAGAAGACCCTTTTGTTTCTTGCCGCCGCGTCGCTTCTCGCCGGTCAAGCCTCTGTCCACGCCGCCGCCTCGCTGTTCATCTCCGACGGGATTAACAGCATCACCGTCGCCGATGGTTCCGCCAACGACAGCAGCTCCCTTGTCGGTGTCGTCACCTACAACGGCCTGCTCGACGCCAGCTCCCCTTGGAGCATCAACATCACAACCGGCATCAGCAAGCCGGCCCTAGGTTCCTCCCTCATTCCTTTCCTCGATCTCAGCTCCGTGAATGTCTCCTCCTCCGGCGGCGGCACCCTCACGGTCGAATTCTCCGACACCGGCTTCGGACCACTGCTCCCCGGCACGTTCACCTCGGAAATCGGCGGGAGCACCGGCGGATCGGTCGCCTACAATACGTATTACGATGTGGGCAACGGTCTCTTTGCCAAGACGACATCCACAGCGAACCTCTCCTTTGATGGAACGCCTTTCAGCGGTGTAGCCGTCGCCGACCGCCCGACTGGTGGAACTGTTTCGCTCACGCTCCAGACCATCGTCACCCACACCGGCACCGAAGTTTCGAGCTACAACGCGTCGCTCTACGATTCCACCGTCCGCCCCAACGTCCCGGAACCCTCCACCGTCTCCCTGCTCGGG
>CAMCCU010000327.1 GCA_945872975.1 Pedosphaera parvula Ellin514 | reverse complement strand
TGGACAAGGCGCTTCAATCGGACTTCTACGGCACGATCGATCTGCCGCCCGGTTTCCGCTATGTGCTCTGCTCCGAAACGGGCGACAGGATGGACGACGGTCTGTTTGTCCCCGGCAAACACGATGGCATGGGTGCGTTTGCCGGACCGAGTGGGCGGACCATCCTCGTCCGCAACCACGAACTCGGCACCGACACGACGGAGGCCGGCCCCTACGGCACGAAGCGCACGCTGTTGCGCAAGGTGCCGCGCGAAAAAATGTTCGACGCCGGCAAGGGCAAGAAACCCGCCAATGGCGGCACCACCACGCTCGTGTTCAACACGAAGGAGCAGAAGTTGGAGCGGCATTTCCTCAGCCTGGCCGGCACCGTGCGCAATTGCGCCGGCGGCGTCACGCCGTGGGGCACCTGGGTCACGTGCGAAGAAGATACGAGCCGTCCCAACGACGGAGGCCAGACGCCCGACGATCCGATGGAACAGGATCACGGCTGGAACTTCGAGGTCGCGCCCACGGAGAAGCCCGCGCTGGCCGATCCGGTCCCCCTCAAGGCGATGGGCCGGTTCCGCCACGAGGCCATCGCAGTCGATCCGCGCAGCGGTGCCGTCTATCAGACCGAGGATCGTGGCGACGGTTTGTTCTTCCGCTTCCTGCCCGATCAGCCCGGCCAACTGGCGAAGGGCGGCCGCTTGCAGGCGTTGAAACTTCGCGACCAGCCGCGGGCGGACACGCGGAATTGGTACGCCACGAACCTGACCGTCGGGCAGAAGCTCGCCGTCGAGTGGGTGGACATCACCAACGTCGAGTCGCCCGACGACGATCTGCGATATCAGGGATGCTTCGAGCGGGGCGCAGCGCGATTCGCCCGCGGCGAAGGCTGCTGGTATGGGCACGACTCCGTGTTCTTCGCCTGCACCAACGGAGGCGCGAAGAAGAAGGGCCAGATTTTCCGCTACACGCCCAGCACCGCTGAAGCCGCCGCCGGCGAAGCCCGCCAGCCCGGCACGCTCGAACTCTACATCGAACCCAACGACGGCAAGCTCATCGAAAATGCCGACAACCTGACCATCGCGCCCTGGGGCGACCTCATCGTGTGCGAGGACGGAACCAACCCGCAGTACCTCGTTGGCATCACACCCGAAGGG
Source organism: Pedosphaera parvula Ellin514 (assembly GCA_945872975.1). GTDB lineage: Bacteria > Verrucomicrobiota > Verrucomicrobiia > Limisphaerales > JADJPG01 > JADJPG01. The sequence continues at coordinate 5,317 of CAMCCU010000327.1, read as the reverse complement.
AAGATCTATAAGCTGGCAAAAACCAACCTCGGCGAACTCGCCGGCGCGGTTTTCTCCCCCGACGGTTCCACGCTCTTTGTGAACATCCAGACTCCCGGCGTCACCGTTGCCATCACCGGGCCGTGGCATACGCTCCGCGCACAAGCAGTCTGAATGAAACCAAGCGCAACGTTCCACCTCGTGTTCCTCAAGACATCAAGCAACTGATCGAAACATGGAACCGCAACTCAAAGCAGAAATTCGTTTCCTCACCACGCGCCTCGGCCACATCATTCGAGAGCAGGCCGGAGACGCTCTATACTCTCGCCTCGAGCAACTCCGCGTCTTGGCCAAGGAAGTCCGGAAACAGCAGAAAGGAGATGCTGTGCAGGCCAAGCGCCGGGTGGTGGCCAACCTGAAACCGACCGAGGCTTACCAGGTGGCGCACGCCTTCAGCCTGTTTTTTCAACTGGTCAATCTCTGCGAGGAGCGCGCCCGGATTCGGCACCTCCAGGCGACGCCTCAACCCGCCCAATCGCTGGGCAGTCTGTTCCGGGAATTGAAGCAGGCGAAGATTCCGGCGGCCAAAATTCAGGAGTGCCTCGACCTGCTGGAAGTCCAGCCGGTCCTGACCGCGCATCCCACCGAGGCCCGTCGCCGCTCGACGCTCAGCCAGCTCTTCCGTCTGTCCGACTCCATGGAAGCTCCGGACGAAATCCTCGAGGCTCTCTGGCAGACCGAGGAAATTCGCGAGCGTCGGGTGAGCCCGCTGAACGAAGCGGAGAACACCGTCTTCTATTTCGAGCGGACCATCTTCGAGGCCACCGCCGACTTCTACGCGTCCTTCGACGCGGAGCTGCGGGCGGCCTACCCAAAGGTCCGTCGCAAGCGGGCGTTCCTTACGTTCGCCAGTTGGGTGGGTGGAGACCGCGACGGGCATCCCTTCGTCACGCCCGAGGTCAGCCTCGCGGTGGCGGCCTTGCACCGCAACGTCGTGGTCGAGTTCTTCCGACGCGAGTGCGAGACGCTGATCGGCGAACTGAGTCACGCGACGGAGCGGCCAACCGTCCAACGGCAGCCCGCTCCGACGGATGAACGCCATCCGTTTCAACCCAACGAAGGTTTCCGCCAAAGGCTGATGGTGATGCGCACCAAACTGCGCGGCCGATATCGTTCGTCCGAGGAATTCGTAAAGGAGCTTGTCGAAATCCAGCGGGACCTTATACGGCAGAAGGCACATCGGGCCGCTCAGGGACGCATCGCCCGGCTCATTGTCCAGGCGCGCGTCTTCGGCTTTCATCTGGCCGAGTTGGATTTCCGGGACAACAGCTTGAAGGTGACGGGTTCCCCCGACGACATTCTGTCCGAACTCGCCGCGATTCGTCATCTTCAGGCCGAACATGGCGGCGGCGCGGCCGACCACTTCATCCTGAGCATGACCCGCAGCGCCGCAGATCTGCTGGGCGTGTTGAAGCTCGCCCGACGTGTCCGCCTGAAGCGCGTGGACTTGGTGCCGCTGTTCGAAACCATCGAGGACCTCGAAAACGCGCCTGAAATCCTGCGCCAACTTTGGAGTGATGCAGAATACGGGAGCCACCTCAAGGAGCGCGGCAACATCCAGGAAGTGATGCTCGGCTACTCGGACTCCAACAAGGACGGCGGTTACCTGGCCGCCAACTGGTATCTATACCAGGCGCAAAAGAAACTGGCGGCGCTCGCGGACGAACGCGGCATCAAGCTGCGCTTCTTTCACGGCAAGGGAGGCAGCATCGACCGCGGCGGCGGCGCCAGCTACCGCAGCTTGCGCGCGCAACCTCACGCCGCGCACAACTGCCACATCCGCATCACGGAGCAGGGTGAAATCGTTTCGCTGAAATATTCCCACCCCCTGATTGCGCGCCGGAATTTGGAGCAACTGACCACGGCGGTCATCGCCGCCAACTGCCTCCCCTTTCCGGAATCGCAGACCGCCCAGCTCCCCCGCTGGGAGGCGGCGATGGAAACGATCGCCCGCACGTCGTTCGAAGTTTATCACCAGTTCGTTTACGAGACACCCGGCTTCACGGATTACTTCTGGCAGGCCACGCCGATTGACTTGATCGAGCATCTCCGCATCGGCTCGCGGCCCGCCCGGCGTCAACAGACCAATGACATGCGCCAGTTGCGGGCAATCCCGTGGGTGCTTTCGTGGACCCAATCCCGGCACATGCTCTCCGCCTGGTATGGCATCGGGCAGAGCCTCGAACGCTTCGCCGCCTCCCACCCGGACGGTCTCGAGCAGCTTCGCGACATGTATCAGCACTGGCCTTTCTTCACCACGTTGCTCGACAACGCGGCGCTGTCGCTTGCCAAAACGGATCTCTACATCGCCCGGCGCTACGCCTCGATGGTGAAATCCGCGGAGCTCCGCAACAGAATCTTTGGCAACATCGAGGAGTCCTACCACCTCTCGGTCAGGATGCTTCTGAGTGTCTGTCAACGCGCCCGGTTGCTCGTCCATCAACCGGTGCTCGAAGAATCAATCCGGCTGCGAAATCCCTATATTGATCCGCTGCATTTTCTACAGATTCGCTTCCTCGACCTTTGGCGCCGCACCCCTGAAGCTAAACGGACCGAGCAGCATCGCCGATTACTGGCCCTGACCGTGAACGGAATCGCGTTCGGCATGAAGAGCACCGGATAATTGAGTATGATTGACGCCATCCAGGCCAACCTCCTTTCGCCCGCGGTTCTATTCTTCGCTCTCGGCCTCATTGCCGCGCTCACCAAGAGCGATCTGAAATTCCCCGAACCGCTGTATGTCGGGCTGACGATCTACCTGCTCGTGGCCATCGGTTTCAAAGGCGGCGTGGCCATCGCCGAGGCAGGCATCGCGAAAGTCTGGCTGCCCGCCCTGGCGGCGATGGCGCTCGGCGCTCTGATTCCGCTGTGGACTTATCCGCTGCTGCGCTTCGGCGGGAAACTCTCTGCCGTGGACGCGGCGGCGATTGCCGCGCATTACGGATCGGTGAGTGCGGTGACCTTCATCGCCGCGACGAATTATCTCAAGGCCATCAACCAGCCGTTCGAGAGTTACGCCACGGCGTTCCTCGCCGTGATGGAATCGCCCGCCATCCTGGTGGGCGTGGTGCTGGGCAAACTCGCGACGAAGCGGGCGGGTGAAAAATCCGGCGCATCGATCAAGACAGCGATGCACGAGGCGCTCTTCGGACGCAGCATCTTCCTGTTGGTCGGTTCGCTGATCGTGGGTTCTTTGTGCGGCGAATCTGGCATGGCAAAGGTTGAGGCGTTCTTTGTCACACCGTTCCAGGGTGTGCTTGCACTGTTCCTTCTCGAAATGGGCCTGGTGGCCGGGCGCCGGCTCGGCGATTTGAAAAAAGTCGGACCCTTTCTCCTCGGCTTCGGCATCGTCGTGCCGCTGATCAATGGTGCGCTCGGGGTGTACCTCGGCAAGCTCACGGGACTCGAATTGGGCGGCGCGACCCTGCTCGGCGTTCTGTCCGCGAGCGCCTCTTACATCGCCGCGCCGGCCGCCATCCGCATGTCCCTGCCCGACGCAAATCCGACGCTTTACCTTACGTCCTCACTCGCCATCACCTTTCCGTTCAACATCACTCTGGGCATCCCGATCTACCTTGAGATCGCCCGTAAGCTCTACTCTTAAGGTCATGAACACGCACCCCATGAAACTGGTGACCGTCATCTGCGAAGCCCTCGCCCGGGACCACTTGACGCGTCTTCTCGCGGCGGTGGGAGCGCATGGCTATACGCTCTTCGCCGTCGAGGGTGAAGGGTCGCAAGGTCGTCGCCCCGGCGACATCGCCGAGTTCAGCAACATCCAGGTCGAAGTCGTGGTGCAGCCCGCCATCGCCGAGCTGCTGCTGACCCGCCTGCAAGCTGAATTCTTCCCCCGTTTTGCCATGATTGCCTACGCGTCCGACATTCAAGTGCTCCGGCCAGGAAAGTTCTGAGGAGAGTCGATGCCGCTGTTCCATCAAATATTCATCCTTCCCACTTTGAATTCTTGAATTCGTTCATGACCCCATCGGATTCCGGCACGGCGACGAGGGCCGGCGGCACGACGGTGAGAGTCTCAATCCGCCGCATGCAATTTGGAGGGAGTCGCTCCGCGGTTGGCTGGGCGCAAGTCGAGGCACACGAGTTCGCCCTTCGCGTTGCGGGCGTAGAGGCGGCCGTCAGGGTGTGAAAGCTCAGCGTTTCGACGGAGACGGACTCTTGGTGGCCAAGTCCGTGGGCGGGAGCATCGGTGTAGCCACAGCCTTCTCCAGCGCCACGAAAGCCGCCTTGAGACTCGCTTCCGTGGCCTGCCCGGAGAACCGGCCCGCAATGGAGCCATTGCGATCGATGATGATGACGTTCGCCTGATCCGCTACATAACGGAACCTGGCGCAGACATCTCCCGACCAATCCATCATCACCGGATAAAGAATCGTTTCCTGGAACCGCTTGCGAATCCGCCCGCGCAGCAGGGACGGCACTCCGCCCACATCCGCCAGTCCGCGAATATCGAGCGGTCCTTTGTGATGCGCCTTCAAGGCTGTGATCCATCCCTCGATTTGCTTGGAACCCTTCCGGTCGGCGATGGTCAGGAAGGTGACATTGGTTGCCGGGAAGTTGAGCGACTGAAGGTTATGATACTGGTCATGCAGTTCAATGCGCTGCGAAATCTTGGAAGTGAAGGGATGCTCCTCTGCCGCCGGAACAAGGGCGCAAAGTCCGAGATACAATAGCAAGGTTGACGCGAAAGCTTTCACGCGGCCTTTGATACCGCTGCGACACCGTATTTGCGACCTTTCCATTCTGAGGGCTTGCCGGCGAACTGGCGGAACAAGGCCAGCCACTGAATCCCCAACAAGGCAAACACACCCATCGGATGCAGGAGCGCGGCGCCGAGTGGTTGCCGGAAGAGCCACACGCTCAGCAACCGGGGAGCAAGGCTGATGACGCTCGCAGTGCTCGCGAACAGAATTCCCGCCGGCGAGAGAAGCGCAGCCAAGGCCAGGAGCACGAATGGAATTACCTGACCACCGATTAAGAGCACCGTCATCGGCAGGATGGTGCCCGGTGAACCGAGACCTTCCGTCGCGTTCTTGCCGAGGCCGCGCCACGTTTCGGCATTCGTATGATACATGCGGCAAGTGGCCAAGTCGGTGGCGTCGAACAGATCAGTTCGAAAGCCTGCGCGGCGGAAGAGCCGTGGCAGCTTCACACCGTCGTGGAGCGTCGCACGAATCATGGCGTGACCACCCGTCGCATGATAAGCGTCGGCGCGCGCGATGAAGAGCTGGCCGCATCCGGCGGAGAAACCCGCAAGCTT
>CAMCCU010000326.1 GCA_945872975.1 Pedosphaera parvula Ellin514 | reverse complement strand
CCGAGGTAAACATAGCGCGGCAAGCTGTAAGGCCGGCCTGCGCTTTCAAACTGCCCAAAGGACTTGCTGAGGAAATGCGGAGACTTCTCCGCGATCCGGTCCAGTGGAGCGAGGAGCTCTTCTACAGAACGCTTCTCGGAAACAGGAGCCGATGACGGCGTCGAGGAATGAATCAGTGATGTGGTCTTCATGACTATTTTCCAGATTGATAGATTTGATCGAACGCGCCGCCTTCGCTGAAGTGCGCCGCCTGGGCCGCTGACCAGCCGCCGAAATCTCCGTCGATGGTCAGGAGCTTGATCGTCGGGAACGACGATGCGTGCTTCGCCGCGACGGATTCCATACGCGGACGATAGTAATGCTTCGCGGCGATCTCCTGTCCCGCCTCGGTATAGAGATATTCGAGATACGCCTTGGCCACGGCTTCGGTTCCACGCTTCTTCACGACACGATCCACAACCGTCACCGGCGGTTCAGCCAGGATGCTGATCGAGGGCGCAACGAGTTCGAACTCACCTTTGCCGAGCTCTTTGATCGCGAGAATGGCCTCGTTCTCCCAGGCGATCAGCACGTCGCCAATGCCACGCTGCACAAAGGTCGTCGTCGCGCCGCGAGCGCCGGTATCGAGCACCGGCACGTTCTTGAAGAGCGCCTTGAGAAAATCCCGCGCCTTAGTCGCATCGCCCGTGCGCTTCAACTCGTAGCCATAGGCGGCGAGATAGTTCCAGCGCGCGCCACCGGATGTCTTCGGGTTCGGTGTGATGACCGCAATGCCAGGCTTGATGAGATCGTTCCAGTCCTTGATGCCCTTGGGGTTTCCCTTTCGCACGAGGAACACGATGGTGGACGTGTAGGGCGCGCTGTTGTTCGGCAGCCGCTTCTGCCAGTCCTTCGGGATCAGCCTCCCCTTCTCCGCCAGCGCATCGACATCATACGCGAGCGCGAGCGTGACGACATCCGCCTGTAAACCGTCGATGACACCGCGCGCCTGTTTGCCCGAGCCGCCGTGCGACTGCTTGATCGAAACCTTGTCGCCGGTCTTGGACTCCCAGTGTTTCGCGAAAGCCTTGTTGAAGTCTTCGTACAATTCGCGAGTGGGATCATACGAGACGTTGAGCAGCGTGATGTCCCTGGCCAAAAGCGCAGCCGGCCCGAGCCCAAGCGTTGCCAGCAGGATGAACAGCGAACGAAACGAGAGTTTGTTTTTCATAAGTGAATGTTCCTGGTTCGTGGTTGAGAAGATTTAGAATGAAATCTGCGCCCTGGTGAAGACAGCTTTTTCGCCTTTCCCCAGGAGGTCGGTGGCGGAACCGCCTTTGAAATCCGTCTGGTCGTAGTTCACGTTCACTTTCACGTGCTTGTTCAAGTGCCAGTTGAGCCCGAGCCCCCACGAGAACGCTTCGGTAGCCGATGAAGCAGGATTCGCGAAGACAGGAAACGCGTCGTCGTCCACGTCCAATCCACCGAGCCGCGCAGCAACTTCCCAGGCACCCCAGCCGCCATTTGCAGGACTGAATGGATTCTTGGGAGTAACGGCTTTGAAGGAGTTTTCCTCACCCGTCAGGAAATAAGACGCTGCAACCTGCCAGGCTGTGTGGCGTAATTCCGCGAAGGTACCGGCACCGGTTCCAGCACCTGCTTGCTGCACCTGCTGATTGGAAACGATGTATTCGCCAAACAGCCCAAGCGGCCCGTAGTAATAATATCCCTGCGGAGCCACTCGCCAGTGAATGCCGTTCGCCACCGTGTTGGGAGCCGTGGCCGGAGTCGCGCTCGCGCGGTAGGCGAAGAAGCGCTGCTGACCAACCGAGGTGTAACTTCGCAGCACTCCGTCCTGGTCACCGTAAGTGCCCGCGATGCCGATTCCCAAGCCTCGCAGCCCTTCCACATCCGAGCCCTTGAACGGATGCGCAAAGAGCCGGCCAGCGAGATCCTTCTCGTCGTCCGCCGTATCGATGTCTCCGCTGCCGCCATCAGCCACGCCGTTGAACGCGCCGACAGCATAGCTGAAAAGACTGCTCCCAGGCGCACCACCAAAGTCGCCCTGAAGCTGAACACCAACGTCGCGATTCGGGGCCAGTTGCGTCGGATAGCCGCGTTCAACGAACAGCATGTTCGCGCCTGACTGGAGCCGTTCCAAGTCCACCGGCTCTTTGAACTTGCCCGCCTGAATCTGAAATTGCGGCAAAAAGCGCGCGTTTACATATGCCTCCTGGACGTAGGAGTTATTCGCGGCACTCACTGTGACCCCCGAGCCGAAATCCAGCATGAGCTTGAAATCGTATTTCTCGAAAACCGTCCCTTCAAGAATCGGGCGCACTCGGCGGAGCAGGAACGTGTCGTTCGCAGTGCCCGCGGAATGGTCATCCGCATAGTAGCGGGCGTCCGCCTGAATGTAGCCGCGAAACTTCAGCACAAAATTCGTGTCCGCCGAACGAATTGAGAAGCCCCCGGCCCCCGCACTGACAGAAGCCGCTGTCCGCGCCTTCTCGGTCGAGGCGTCTTTCTCCAGTTCAGTTTTGCGTTCGAGGATGCGCACTTTTTGATCTAGCTCTTCGATGTGTTTACGGAGGTCTTTGACGGTTTCAGTGGCTTCATCTGCGAACAGACTGGTCACCACCGTGAGGCTCCCCACTAAAAATGTCGGAAGGATTATTTGCTGGAATTTCATTATGTAGTTTCATTTCAGCGTTCCTCCGTTTGTGTGGTCGGTTTGCTCTGTAATTTTATTTGGCCTCCAGTCAACTGGTCAGCTTCTCTCTCTTGCCATCCCCCAATTCCACGACAGCCCGCTCGTCCATCCGCACTTTTTCAGTGCGCTCAATCTGCACGACCCGTGAGTCATGGACGACAATCTGCACAACACCGAACCGCAGGTTACCCACCTGCTTGGCCACCACTTCGATCCAGTTTTCAGATTTCATAACTTCAGTCGTCATCGGTTGAATGACGATGAAAGATTACGGTTAATCTCTACTATATCAATCGACATTTTTAATATGATGCAACACGCTGTTCCCAAGCACTTAAAAACTCTCAATACACAATGCAGACTTATTCTTGATGTGTTTGGTGGGGATTATAGACTTGCAGCCATGAAACTCTCCGTCCGGGGTGAATACGCGTTGCGAGCGTTGATTGTGCTGGGGCTGGATTACATCGAAGGCGATTCGGTGGTTCGCATCCACGAAATCTCGACCCGCCAAAACATCCCGAAGCGATTCCTGGAGCAGATCCTCAACGACCTCAAATCCGCTGGTGTGCTGGAAAGCAAGCGAGGCATCGCTGGCGGTTACCGGCTCAAGAGGGCTCCGGAAAACATCACGCTCGCCGAAGTCATCCGACACATCGAAGGCCCGCTCGCACCCGTCAGCTGCGTGAGCGAACGCTTCTACGAGAAGTGCTCATGCCCGAACGAGGACAAATGCGCCATCCGCAGCGTGATGAAGGAAGTGCGCGATGCGATCGTGAAAATCCTCGAAGATGTGACCGTCGCGCAGATGTGTGAACGAGTGAAGAAACTGCAAGGCACACAAGCCAACCCGCTCGACTATATCATTTAGCCCGACGGGTCAGCCGACGAGTTTGGAGCGGCCTTCGCGGTGCTCCTTGAGACGACGGACGTCTTCGTCGACCATCAGCTTGGTCAACTCCTCAAACCTCGTCTTCGGCTCCCAACCCAGCTTCTTCTTCGCCTTCGAGTAGTCGCCGATCAACAAATCCACCTCGGCCGGGCGGAAATACTTGGCGTCGATCTCGACGTATTTCTTCCAGTCCAGTCCGACGTGGGCGAAGGCGACCTCCAAGAATTCCTTCACGCTATGAGTCTCGTTCGTGGCGATGACGTAGTCGTCCGGCTGATCCTGTTGCAGCATCAGCCATATCGCTTCGACGTATTCCTTCGCGTAACCCCAGTCGCGTTTCGAATCCAGATTTCCGAGATACAGCTTGTCCTGCAATCCCAGCAGAATGTGCGCGACCGCTCGCGTGATCTTGCGCGTGACGAATGTCTCCCCGCGACGAGGCGACTCGTGGTTGAACAAAATCCCGCTGCTCGCGTGCAAACCATACGACTCACGATAATTCACCGTGACCCAATGCGCATAAAGCTTGGCGCAAGCGTAGGGGCTGCGCGGATAAAAGGGCGTCGTCTCGCTCTGCGGCACCGCCTGCACCAACCCATACATCTCGCTGGAAGACGCCTGATAGAATCGGGGCTTCATGCCCGTCTCGCGAATCGCCTCAAGGATGCGGACCGCGCCCGTTGCCGTGATATCCGTCGTGTATTCCGGGCAATCGAAACTGACCCGCACATGGCTCTGCGCGGCAAGATTGTAAATCTCATGCGGCTCAACCTTCGCCAGAAGCCGCGAAATTCCGCTGGCGTCGCTCAAGTCCCCGTAATGCAACATCAGCCGAGTGCTGCTCTGGTGCGGATCGGTGTAGAGATGATCAAGCCGCCCCGTATTGAACGTGCTCGCGCGCCGGATGATCCCGTGGACTTCGTAACCCTTCGATAACAACAACTCCGCCAGATAGGAGCCGTCTTGCCCCGTGATGCCAGTGATAAGCGCGCGTTTCGACATAAATACTTCGGTGACAATCCAAAACTCCCGCGACAGACGCAAGCCAAAGACTAACGGGCAACGCCACTTCCCTCACCGCGCGGATCTGCGACTCCAGCAAGTCCTCCTGACCGATCAATCGCCACCGCCTGCGCTGCGCCCATGCTTTCCGTCACCACCACGCGATGTCCGCGCTTTGACAATTCCATGCGCACGCTCTCGGTCATCTTCTTCTCCACCCGCAATTCGTCCGGCCGCCATTGATGATGAAAGCGGGGCTGCGCCAGCGCCTCATCCGCAGCGGAACCAAAGTCGATCACATGCAAGAGCGCCAGCAGCGTCTGGCTGATGATGGTCGGTCCGCCCGCCGCACCGATGGACAAGATGGGCTTGCCGTCCTTCAGGACAATCGTCGGACTCATGCTGGAGAGCGGACGTTTCCCCGGCGCGACCGCGTTCGCCTCAGCGCCCAATAATCCAAACGCGTTCGCGACGCCTGGCTGGATCGAGAAGTCATCCATCTGATTATTCATCACGATGCCCGTGCCCGGAATCACCACCTTCGAGCCAAACGTCGTGTTCACCGTCGCCGTGCAGGCCACCCAGTTTCCCTCCGCATCCGCACAGGAAAAATGCGTCGTGTGCTTGCCGAACACATCCGTATCCGCGCGCTCTGGCGTGTCGTGTTTGGGGACCGGACTGGCGCGTCGCATGTCGATCCGCTTCGCGAGTTTCGCTCCATACTCCTTCGCCACCAACCCGCGCGGCACAGGAACGAAGTCCGGATCGCCCAACCAATATGCGCGATCAGCAAACGCCAGCTTCATCGCCTCCGTCACCACATGAACGAAGTCCGCCGAGTTCACTCCCATCCGCTTCAGGTCAAACTGTTCGAGGACGTTCAATATCTGCGCGACGTGAAGACCGCCAGAACTCGGCGGCGGGAACCCGACAATCTCATGCCCTCGATAGGTCGTCCGAATCGGCTCCCGCAGCTTGAAATCGTATCTACGAAAGTCCTCCGCCGTCGCAATGCCACCGTGCGATTTGATCCAACTCGCAGTCTGATCTGCGAAGGCGCCGCCGTAGAACCAAGCAATCCCCTGCTCTGCCATCACCCGATAACTCCGCGCCAGATCCTGCTGACGCAACATCGTTCCCGGCACAAGCGGCGAACCATCGGCGTTCAGGAAAATGGCGCGAGAGGATTCAAATCCACGAAGCTCATCCGCCGCAGAAGCCAGGCGCTGCACATACGTGCGACTCAGAGGAAACCCCTTCTCGGCAATCTCCGCCGCTGCCAGCAAGTGCTGTCGCAGCGAAAGCTTTCCATAACTCCGAATCGCATGGTCATACACCGCCAGCGATCCCGGCACGCCAATCGCCAGCGCCCCGGTCTGGCTCAATCGCGAGTCACCTTTTCCATCACGCACGAACATGTCGCGCGTCGCCGCATCCGGTGCTTTCTCGCGCCCATCGATTGCCACCACTGATCCATCCGCGCGCCGGATCACCATGAAGCATCCACCGCCCACGCCAGAGTTAAACCCATCCACCACGCCAAGGGTCAACCCAGCCGCCACTGCGGCATCCACGGCATTGCCGCCGGATTGCATAGCTGCGATCGCGGCTTCGCTCGCTAGCGGATGCACCGTCGCCACCGCCCCTCGTTGCCCTTTGCCTGGGGCCGCACCAACGACACCAGCGAGCACCACGACCAGCATGGCCGTAATCGACGACGCACGACCCACAGTCGGCCAAGCCTTGTTGAGAGGAAGAGCTTTCATGGAAGACAATGGTAGGGAACTCTCCTCCCCTGACAACTGCACATTCATCAGCCTCCCCGGCACCAACAAAATCTCACTCACTCCTTGCCCGTTTGACACACCTGCCGATTTAAGGTGAGATGCGCCAACCAAAAAACGAGT
>CAMCCU010000325.1 GCA_945872975.1 Pedosphaera parvula Ellin514 | reverse complement strand
CCGCCGCCAGCCACGCGCCGGTGATGATTTATCCGAATCCGCTGAACCCGAAGAAATACATCGTGCTCAACAGCGGCTTCACCTTCCGCGAATACGATCAGCTCAACAACGCGCGCCAAGTGCCGAAGCTTCCGGACTTCGCCATCGTGGACGTGAGCAAGCCCGTGACCTCCCGCGCGCCTGGCGGCATCGCCACCGCCGGCTTCTTCGACGAACGCTGGGAGCTCACCGACAAGAGCACGAAGCCGCGCTAATTCTCAGAAGTCATTTCCGAAGGTGGGGCCTGCCGCGCTGCGGCTGGCCCGCCCGCGTATCAGCGGGCGGAAGCGTCCATGAGTTCAGATGCGTAGGAACCCGTTCACCGCGCGCCGCTGATTCGCGGCGCGGGTCAGGCGCAGCGCGCCAAACCACTACCTGGCTTCAAAAATTACTTTGGAAAGCCGGCGCTGACGAAGTCGCGAATCACGCCGAGCTCTTCCTCGCCCGCGATGGTGTGAACCTTCGCGAACTCACGCCACTCGATCTTCAGCCCGGCGGCCTTCAAGCCATCCACCTGCTTGCGAACGTCAGCGCATGGGATGAGCGGATCCGCCGTGCCGTGCGTGAAGAGCATCCGTTGCTCCTTCGCCACGGGTGAGATATCCGCCAGCAACTTCGCCGGTTCATGCACATAGCCGCTCACGCCGACCAGACCGGCGAAGCGATGCGGATAGCGGAAGCCGACATCAAGCGTCATCAGGCAGCCTTGCGAGAAGCCGAAGAGCACGGTGTCCTCCGTCGCGAAGCCATTCGCGCGCTGCGCATCGAGCAACTCGAACAACATCTTGCGGCTGCGTTCGATGCCCGGCCCGGGAGCTCCATCGAAGTCATACCAAGAATAGCCGCCGTAGTAATCGTCTGGCGCGTTCACGAGCAGATAGTTCATCCAAGGAAGCCGAAGCGCCGACGGCATCCAGCGATAACCCGCCGTGCTGTCGCCCAATCCGTGCAGCGCGATCAGCAGGCGTTTCGAGTTCTTGTCCGACGCTGGATAAAATTCAGTCTCAAGCATGGCGCGCATTCAACGGGAAGCCGGACGCGGATGCAAATGCCCAATGACTCCGCTGCGCGGAAACCCCAAACACCAACCTGCGACAGACAAGTGACGGCTCAGACGGGTTGGGGCGCTTCGGAGCTTGGAGTTTGGTGTTTCTCCACCGCCTTTTTACCAGTTTTCACTTGCGCCTCTGCGCCTCCCGCCCGAAAACAACCGCTCCATGTTTACCGAAGTAAAGAGCGTCCATTTCATCGGCATCGGCGGCACCGCGATGGCCAGCGTCGCCGGCGCGATGAAGGACAAGGGCTTTGTCGTCACCGGCTCCGACCTGAACGTCTATCCGCCCATGTCCACCTTCCTCGCCGCGAAACAAATCGCGGTGATGAACGGCTACTCCGAATCCAATCTCAGCCACAAGCCCGACCTCGTCGTCGTCGGCAACGCCATCTCGCGCGGCAACCCAGAAGCCGAGATCGTGCTCGAACGCAAACTGCGCTTCTGCTCGCTGCCCGAGTTGCTGAAGGAATACTTCATTCGCGGCAAGCGCTCCATCGTCGTCACCGGCACACACGGCAAGACCACGACCACCTCGCTGCTGACCTGGGTGTTCGAACACAACGGACTGAATCCGAGCTATCTCATCGGCGGCATCCCGAACAACTTCGGCCAGGGCGCGCGCTTCACCGACAGCGAATGGTTCATCATCGAGGGCGACGAGTACGACACCGCCTTCTTCGACAAGCGCAGCAAGTTCATCCACTACCTGCCCGAGGTCGCGATCATCAACAACCTCGAGTTCGATCATGCCGACATCTTCGACGACCTCGCCTCGATTCAGAAAACCTTCTCCCACTTCATCCGGCTCATCCCGCGCAACGGCCAGCTCTTCGCCAACGGCGATGACTCGAACCTCACGCCACTGCTCAACGTCACGCACTGTCCCGTGAAACGCTTCGGCCTCGGCGAGGACAACGCCGTGCGCGCCTTCAACCTCAAGCTCGGCCCCACCGCCAGCGAGTTCGAGATTCCCTCCGCGAAATTCCACATCGACATGGTGGGCGAGCTCAACGTGCGCAACGCGCTCGCCGTCGTCGCCGCCGCGAAACATTGCGGGCTGAAGAACAGCCAGATTCAAAGCGCCTTCAGCACCTTCAAAGGCATCAAGCGCCGCATGGAAATTCGCGGCATCTCCGGCGGCGTGACCATCGTCGATGACTTCGGCCATCACCCCACGGCCATCCGCGAGACCCTCCGCGCGCTGCGCCTGAAGTTCGCCGGACAAAAAGTCTGGGCCATCTTCGAGCCGCGCTCGAACACGACGCGCCGGAATGTTTTCCAGCAGGAACTCGCGCTCTCCTTCGCCGACGCCGACGCCGTCGTCATCTCTCAAGTCGCCAAGCTGGAGCAGTTGAAGGCCGAAGAACGTCTGAATCCTGAGCAGTTGGTAAAAGATATCCAATCCCTCGGCAAACCCACCGCCTACCTCGCGGACGTGGACGCCATCGTCGAGCACATCGCGCGGCACGCGCAGGGCGACGACGTGGTTTGTGTGTTCAGCAACGGCGGCTTCGGCGGCATCCACGGCAAGCTGATCGAGCGCCTGAAGTTCAGGAAGTAGGTGGACTGTGAAGCCCCGGCAACGCGGTCGATCATGATTTTCCCGGCCGGTTTCGCGACCGGTGTGCCCATCAACGTTGCTCCAACCTGCGCAGCACCACTGCGCCAACATCAATGGTGTCCGTAGGGGAATCCGCCGGAATTTTCAAGGGCACCACGGCGAACAGAGAGTCCTTGCCGGGGACGCCCACCTGCCCCGTCTTAACCGCGCTAAAATTCATGAGATACTCTCCGGCTGGCACATCCTCCGCCTGCCAGGAACCATCGCTGTTTTCCCCAAACTGATAGTAACGACTGGCAGCGAGTGCCGCCCGGATTTCGGGAGACGACCTCCATTTCGCCAGAGCGTCTGGATTGGAGAGAATCTCTGGCGCAGGCTGTGGAGCGGCAGTGGCAATCATCGCCGAAACACGCCAGGAACCATTAAGCATGGATCCTTCCGGCCAGCGTAACGTCGCACGAACGACGAAGCTTGAGTCCGCAATGTCCACTGATTTTGTTTCACCCAGCATTACCTCGACCTCCATGCGCGGTTCATGTGTCCACGAGATCGTGTCTTCGCTAACGTGTCTCAGCAAACATTCGATCTTGTGACGACCCGGAGGCACTTTCGGAAACGTAAAGCGACCCCGTTCATCGGTCTGTGTGCGAAAAGATTCGAAATCAGTCCCGACACCACCAACGTCGGGATAAACAAGTTGAAGCCTCACGTAACGATCCGGTGCCGCACGTCCGTTTAAGGTGTACACTCCTTCGATTTTCCCCCAAGGCTGCAATCGCATCACAGGGTCGCCCGCCAGCGCAGCAGGCTCTGCTTCCGCGTAGCCCCCTGGATGGGCAACGATGACACGAAGAACTCTTGAGTCGTCCGGAAGCTGGAACCGCCCCTGAAGGTCAGCGCGCCGCAGGGACGACCCGTTCTGAGAGTTGTTTCGCAAAAACCCGCCCGGAACCAACTGCAGCCGCGCGCCGACGGAAACCAGTCCGACATCCGCGTCCTTCGCGGGCCGGCCATCCGGCAGCAAGACACTGACGACGCCGGTGACCGCCTTGCGCAGCACGACATCCACTCTTGCCTCGCCCTCGTCCTCGCGGATCACCCTTGAGACAAATGGCGCATGGCCCTCCGCCTCAAATTTAAGCACGTAACCGCGATTGGCCGTGCCGTCGGCAACCGGATCTTCGTACGTGTGCCTGTATTCGCCGCCGGCGAAGTTCAACCAGAAGCGTCCGAGCGTGCTCCACGCCACACCATCGGCCCCAGTCCCGTCTGGCCAGCCGGAGATGATGCGGAAACGCGGCAGGGGCGAACCATCCTCATCGCGTACCGTTCCGAAAATCGTCAATGCCGGTTGCAGCGTGACGACATGCTCCTGACCGTCGGGGCGAATTAGCTCGCCGCTCGACCGCATGAAGCCTGCGGCGTAAAAATCAAACAACATCTCGCGGTCAGGCGCGTCCTCCCATACCGCCCGCCCGTCAGCATCAGTCTTCGGATTAAACTTAACCTGCACAGGCACCGCGTTGGGCGAGGAAGGAAGGCGGCGATCAGATGGATTCATCCACACCGTCGCCCCCGGCACCGGGCGGTTCGCGCGATCCACAACCCGCAGGAGGAGTGTTTTGCTGCGTTCGAGCTTGAGTCGCACAGGCTCGGAATCTGCGGCTGCTTGAACCTCGATGGTGGTCGGGGCGAATCCTTTCGCTTCCGCCGTCACCGGATTCTTGCCGGGCTTGCACCTGGCAATGGCGAACGAACCGTCGAAACCCGTGACGGTTTCGCGCTTGCCCTCCGATCCAACACTCCCCACTAACACCCTGGCGTCTGAAACCGGCTGGTCATCCGGGCTGACTACGATTCCCCGGATGCTGACCGACCGACCCAGTTGAAAGACATGCTTGCCCTCACGCAACTGCTCCTCCGCTTCGCGCTGCCTCGGAAGGAAGACCAACGCTGAACTGACATGATTGGAATGACGCGCATGGCCGTAGATGCGCCGGATCATGCCGGGCGCGATACGGTCGATCTTCCAGCGCCCTTGGGCGTCCGTAAGCACTTCGATCCAACTGAACTGATGATCCTGCGGCGGCGTTTCCGAGACAGGATCAGCCTCATGGCCCCAGCCAACACTTGCGCCTTCTACCGGCTGGTTGTCCGCATCCACTACGCGCCCGCTGATAGGAACGGATCGCTCCAATCGTACCGTGTAATTCGTCGGAATCCGCTCGCCGCGATCCGGTCGCCAGAACAACCGCGTGTCCGCAAAACCGTCGATGCGCGTGGTCAATTGCAGGTCGGTCAAGGTCGCACGCGAAACCGGCACGTCGCAGACTCCTTCGCGATTCGCGAAGAACTGTTTTGTGCCGGCGAACTTCTTCCCCTCCCAGGCCCGGTAATCAACCGGCACGTTCGGCACCGGCCTGCCGCTGTCAGAGGCAAGGATCACAAGCCGGATGATCCCGGCGTTGGTGGACAGCGCCTCCATAGCCGCTGAAAGAAACGTCGGGACGTTCGTCAGCGGAATCGAACCATCCGGGTCTGCAGACGCCACCTGGGCAAACATTGTCTCGCCCGTCGGAGGCGTTGCCTGCCTCGTTGCATTTGCATCGCGCTGCTGCCATTTCACCGTAGCGACCACGGCCACCAGCGCAGCGGCACAAAAGGCCACTTTGATCGCCGTGGGTGTGAACCATCCAAAAAGCCCAGCAAGCAATCCCGCGCCCGCCACCATTTTCGAGAGGGATTTCTTCGCCGCCGTCTGGGCGAGTCCCACAGGGGCGGCCATCACCGCCTGAGCCGCCAGTCCGCTCGCCAGCGCAGCGACGGAAAGCGTGACGCCCCGGCGAAGCAGCATCTCGCGCAGCTTGTCCAGCGCGCGGCTGACACGCTTCTGCGCCGCGTCCTCGCCGATACCGAGCGCGGAGCCCACGCCGCGCAAATCACACTGCTCGTAAAAACGCAGCACCACCGCGTGACGGTCGGCATCTTCAAGCTGATCGATGGCATCGTCGAGCACCGGCGCGACATCCAGCCAGCCGGCATCGGGCATTTCAGAGAGGGTGTTCATTTCGACGGCGATTTGTTCGCGAGCCTGGCGGCGGCGTTCGCTCCGTGTGAAGTTTGCGGCGACAAAACAAGTGTGGCGATGGAGCCAGCCGCCAAGTTGAACGCTGGAGGAGAGCGAACGCGCCTTGCCGGCGAAGTCGGAGAAAACGGTTTGGACCACGTCCTGCGCTTGATGAGTGTCGCCGCCAACGCGGCGGAGGGCGACAGAGTAAACAAGGTTGATGTAGCGCGCGACTAGCTCTTGAAAGGCGTCCTCAGAGCCTTTCTCCGCGAAAGCCTGCAAGAGTTGTCTAGTGTCGGTCGTGCTCATGTTACAGATATGAAGCCGCACGCCTGGCTAATCCGACAAACAATTCTTGAAGCATTACTGGCGTCAATAAAAGACAAGGCCGAGCCGCGCAGGTCGACGACGTCGTGCGCGTCTTCAGCAACGGCGGCTTCGGCGGCATCCACGGCAAGCTGATCGAGCGCCTGAAGTTCAGGAAGGAGGCATGGCACAACCAAGGAACGTCGAGATTGCAGAATAGTCCGTGATCCGATAGCCTTTCGGCCATGAGCTTCAACTACCAAGACTTCTTTGAGCGGAAGCGCGAGCTTGTCGGCGGGGAACTTGTAGTCAAAGGAACGCGCGTGACCGTCCGCACGCTGCTCGCCAGCCTGGCCGAAGGATCTTCGGTGGATGAGATTCTGGTGGACTTCCCCACCGTCTCCCGCGAGGCGATGCGGGCCATCATCGCCTTTGCCGCTGCCTCGGCCGAGGAAGACATGCCCGTGCCGCCTGCGCGCGCCACAGCATG
>CAMCCU010000324.1 GCA_945872975.1 Pedosphaera parvula Ellin514 | reverse complement strand
CGGATGGGGCTCGGGACTCGGGGAGGAGGGGTTAATTGCTAGAAAACTGGATTTGCGTGGGGGAGGGGGGGTCTGGCCGGGGCGGCGCGCGAAGAGAAGAAGGCGGAAATCAAATCTGTCCTCGCCGCTTTTGTTTACCTCGCAAAATCCAACCTCGTTTCGGCGAGTTTTGGCCCGGAGGTGGAGTTGGAGCGCATCGTCAAAGCGGCCGGTTGGGAGGACGAGAAGAAGAAGTGAGGCCGCGGGAAAGTTACCGGGCCATCAGCACGCGGCCCGCTTGATTGCAGGAGTGGTCTGCGCTGAGAACGGCGTTACCGGAACTGAAAGGAAAACAGGTCGCTGTCCTTCATCACAAATCGCAGGCGCACAGACTTGCCCGCGAGGGCGCTTACGTCGCCTCCGCCTTTCCACGTCACCGCTCGATCGATGGTGTCGCCAAAGATTGGCGGGCAGTCGGCCACGGTGAATCCTGGAAGCGGGTTTCCCTTTTCGTCCTGAATCTCCACTTGGATTCCTCCGGCGGCAGACGTCGAGAAATTGAGGTGGAGGCGTGCGCCCTGGAAGCGGACCGGCTTGGTGAGGAGCTCGCCGCCGCTCATGGGCGCGTGCGCGGAGACAAAGCCATCCAGGCGCAGGGTGTACCGACGCAACACACTGTGATTGCCGCCGCCCCCGTAGCTTTCGACCGCGTAAAGCGAAAGTTCATCCGGAGCGCCGGTCAGCGCCGACTTCGTCTCTACCAGATGCCACCCGACCAGCAAATGCGGGTAATTCCACGTGCCGCTGCGCTCGATGCCCGGCCGGATAAAAGCCTCATTCCATCGCTTGAACGTGACGCCATCCCGGCTCGCCATGAAAAGACTTTCGCAGAGCGCCGTTCCGTACCGTTCCACGATTCCCGCTTTGATCTCACGTTCACTGCGGTCCGGCAGCGCCCGCATCGAATCGGACCATCCCTGTTCAATATAGCGCAGGGGAAATCCCAGCAACAGTTGCGGTGCGCGAGCGTAGGGCTTGATGACGTTGGTATAAAGCTGCTCCGGAGCCGAATCGACGTAGCTCACGTCATTCTGGTGGCTCCAATGCATGAAGTCTTTCGATGTCGCCGTCCGAATCGACCGCACGCCTTGGGGTTTCCATTCGTCATTGGTCACGGTGCCGCCGGTGAAATAGCGCCAGTAGGCTCGGTATTCGCCCCGCGCAGCGTCCCAAAAAGCGAGGTTCTGTGAATCGAACGCTCCGTCGCTGATCACCGGCGCGGGGCTCATCGCCGACCAGTGGATTCCGTCGGGCGAGGCAAAGGCCAACAAGCCCAGCGGCTTTTTCGAGCGGATGAACGCCTTGTAGCGCTCCGCAGGTTTCGCCGCCGGATTGTCATCCTTAAAAACGGCCGGATGCCCAGCGTCCGCGTTTACCCCTTGGAACGTGCCGCTCAGCATCACAATGTTATTGGCCTTCGAACCCTTGAATTCATGCAGGCCCAACTCCGGTTTGCGCCAATGGATGCCGTCGTTGCTTTCCGCATAGCACAGAAAATTGTTGCTCGTCCTAACCTTGCCCGGCGTGAAGTCGATCTGCCACCCGCGATAGTACATGCGGTAGAGATCCCCGTCCTGGAAAATGCTGTGATACGCGCTCGCGTTACCCTCCCAGGCTTGATCGTGCGTGACCGCCACCTCTTGCGCTACCGGCGAGTGGAGGCGCAACTCGCCCCTGCCCCGCAGTTGATCCACGAGTGCGCCGTCCACGAATAATTCGCGGCGTGAACCGATGTCCATTACGTCGGACGAGGCAATTGCCGTCGTTGCCAGGGCGAATGCGAGGCAGAATACCCGGGCGGTGGGGATGATTTTCATGGACGGACAAATCTGAAAAAGAGTTTGCGCGGGCTGGGCGCGGATTTAAGCGGCGATCAGCGTTTTGCTTTCGCATGCTCGGAAGGAATTTTACTCCCAATTTTCCAGCCGCCCCAGCTTGTCTGGATCCGGGCCAAACGAAAACGAATACAATTCCGCGCCTGTCTGCAGCGTGAACGCCAGATGAAATGGGCTGGCGCGATTGAGTTCTTTCACGTTCAACGTCGGCGTTCTCACGCCATCGCCGGAGATCGCTTGTGGTGAGCCGAGGGGCCGCAGGTACTCGTCCAATACCTGAACCGTGACCGCGCCGCGGCTGTTGAGATACAAGGTGGTTTCGCCTGCAAGGAGGGAAACGGACTTAGTCACGAGCCGGACGTTTTCCTGTTCCGGAGCCAACGCGGCAAATCCGTCCCGGCGCAGCGTGGCGAGACCGATGGCGGCACGGCTCGACCACTCATTGCCGCCATCGAAGCCCGAGTAGTAAACATAGGTCGAATCGCCGCGGGAGACCGGCCTTTGCACGAAAATCACTAAGCCCGAGTCCCAGGCTCCCGCGGGTCCTGGCTTCACTTGCGGGGTTTGGGCGAATGGCTCCGTCCAATCGATGCCGTCATAGCTATATGTGAGACCAATGGTCATGCGTACTCCGGCGCTGAACCCCGCGGGCCAGAATTGTCCCATGAGCCCGATCAGCACGCGACCTCGATCCCAAACGGCGGCTCCCATGTGGTTCTGCAGCGATGCCTCGCGAAAATAGGCATTGATCGGGTAGTGGAAGAGGGGCTTCGGGTAGAGATCCCAATTCGCCCCGTCCGCCGAGTGAAAACCGTACATCACGCGGCCGTGTTCCCGGCCGTCGGGCAGGTGAAAGTAAGGCGACACGCCCTGGCCCAATACCCACCATTGCCGGTTGCGATGAAATAATCCGTAGGCTTCGAAGTGGCGAACTGTGGTCGCTGGCTGCGCATCGAAATCCCACCGCAGGCCATCTTTGCTCGTCAGCACTTTGAACGTAGCGCCCGACTCCCCTCGGGCGGCGGGCGTGCCCACATCGGCACGAAAGAAACCCGCGAGCGCTCGGTAGGATTTTTCGCGCCCGGTATCATCGGGCGTGACGACAAACGTTATGGGGCCCCGCAACAACAGATTTGTTCCCGGTTCCACTAGATTCAATTTTGGTTTGATCCAGCTTACGCCGTCGGCGCTTTCCGCGTAGCCGACCGCGTGATCCTTGTACGAGCCGCCTTTTTTCATCGCCGTGTACCACGCGCGGAGTTTTCCCTCCTCCGGAAACAGGCTCGTATAACTGAGGCGATGCGAGTCAGCGGCCTGACCGTCGCCGCGGGCGATGACCGGGTTGTCCGGATGTTTCTTCGGTGTTTGTAGCGCCAGTCGCGATCCGGCGGTTTCCTGCCAGATTTCCCGTTCGAAGGCGAAAAAGGTTCTCAGCGCGGTCCGGGCATCGGCGGCCTGGCCCGTAACGGCCCAGAGGCCGCTGGCGGCCGCCGCCAGCCGGAAGAGCCGCGCAACGGCGCCCGGCCCGTAATTGGCGAGGCGGCAACTCGGCGCCCTGACGCCGCGGTCCGGGCGCCGGAATTTCCGCAACAAAGCGCAATCGAGGCTCATGGGGGCGGTGATGGTCATGGGGGCGGTGATGGTCATGGGGGCGGTGATGGCTCTGCTTAGAACTTCGCCGTGATGCCCCCGTTGTAGACGGCCCCTGGTTTGCTCCTGATCCAAGGCAACCCGTTCACCGCGCTGATATCCTCGCGACTGGCCGCGTTGTTCAGATTGGCGACGTCGACGTACGCGTTGTACCGCCGGTTGATCCGGTAATTGATCTTTACGTCGATTGAAAGGCGTTCCTGGCGGTTGAATTCAATGCCTCCGCTCGCGAGCCCGATGCTGGCGCCGGGGCTGGTCGCGCGAAAATTGCCGAGCAAACGAAATTGCAGACCGTAGTTTGCGTAGGAAATGCCCGCGTTTGCGGTGCGGGGGACCATGCCGGGAAGTTTGGTCGTTGTAACGAGTGAACCGAAATTGCCGAGGGCTTGGAGCACGGTGAGATTGGCGAACGCGCCGAAGCCGCGCCCTAATCCGGGAAGCTTGCTGAACTGCTGCTGGTAGCTCAATTCCACGCCGCGCATCCGCGCGCTGCCGATGTTCATAGTGCGCGTCAGGGTATATCCCGGATAAAGGCCACTGCCGTCCAAGCCTTCCGGTCCGATGACGCTGCTGAACGACCGGAAGTAACTGCTAATTTCCTTGAGAAAGACGCCCGCGGTGAACAATCCGATTGGCTCGAAATATTTTTCCGCGCTCAGCTCGAAATTGTCGGAAAAGTACGGCTTCAGATCAGGATTGCCCACGGAGACGGAATTGTTCGTGAGATTTTCCGTTAGTGTGGGCAGCAGATTTCCCACTCCGGGTCGCGTGATCGAGCGGTTGTAGCTTGAGCGGATAAGGAAACTCTTGATCGGCTCGTACACGAAATGTAGCCCGGGAAACACGTTCCGATACTCGCCTTTGCCGGTTCGCGGGGCGACGAAAGATCGCTGGGCTCGGGCGACATCGGCGTCGACGACGGCGGGATCGAGGCTCGCTCCGCCAACACTGTTGCCGCCGTAAGCCGCGGTAGTGTTGCGCAGCCAACCGGTGGCCTCAACCTTGGTGTTTTCCACCCGCAGGCCCGAGAGAATGCGGAGCTTTCCCAGATCCAATCGCCCGGAGATGTAGCCCGCGAAGATTTTCTCGGAGAAGTTGTTGTTCGACCCATTGGAGGTGCTGAAACTGTTGTACGCGTTGGTTGCGGTCTGTCCCCAATAGCCCGCCGTTGCATTGGTTGGGTCGTCCGCGTCGCCGCTTCCCCCGAAATTCGTGAACGGGAACGGCCCGTAGCCGCCTCCACCAATTTTCAGAGATTGCTTCGCATAGGGCACCATCGAATCGTCGGCGGTATTCGCGATACGATCTGCGCCCACAAAGGTGTACTGCGACTGACGGGTTCGTTGTTTACGCTGACTGTCGTTGTATTTCGCCCCGACCTTGATCGAGGTCGGGACGACCGTGGAGAAGTTCTTGGTGAAGTCCGCCCGCGCGCCGTAGAGCTCGTTGGGCGCCGATTGATCCGTTCGCGTCCACGTCGTCATGCGATAGCTCGCCGGGTCGTAAACGGAAGGCCCGGCGGTTTGGCTAAATCCCGGGTACCAAGCGTCCCGGCCACGCCGATCGATCTCAAAGCCGATGCCGGTCGCCAGCGCCTGCACATCGTGGGTGTTGAATAGGTGAAGATCTGCGTGGGAGTAGGTGCCGCGCAAACTGAGCGTCGCCGAATCGCCGAAGAGCTTGTGTTCACTGCCCACGCTGAATCCGTAGTTTTGAGCCGCCCGGGGCGCTTGGACGATGCGCGGATTCGCGGTCGAAGTGGCGCTGGGCAGGAGCGTTGAGCGTTCGTAAACGCTGCCCGACGCAAAGTTCGCCGCGGTGGCAGTCGCGTTGCCGAAACCAATGCGAAAGAGCTGCTGCAGCTGATCGTTGGTGTTGTAGGAAAACTTCGCGAAGACGTAGGACGTTGAGCTGAGCTTGTAGTCGACGCTGGCTCCGATGTTGAGAGCTTTTGTGGGAGCCCAGAAATCGCCGACGCCGAACGCGCGAGTCAGGGGCGTGCTCGAATCCGGCGCGACGTAGAGCGAACTCAACGCCGTGTAGACGTTACCCGCCTCTTCCTGGAGCGTCGTGTAGACGGAACGGCTGAAATTGACGGCCACGCCAAGATTGTTTTTGCCGGAAAACAGGCTGAACACATCCGAATAGCTCAAGGACACGAGCCCGAGGTCGTCGCCGATCTTATCGCGGAAGGGGCTGCCTTTGAATCCACGGTCGCGCCATCCGAGGCCGAGATTAAGCGTGATGTTGCGGCCCGTTTGCTCGAAGCCGCGTCTCGTCACAAGATTGACGTAGCCCGCAATCGCGTTCGCGTCCTGATCTGGCGTGGGTGCCTTGATTAATTCGACCGAGCTGAGATTTCCGGTGCCAAACTGTTCCGGTTGGTAAACGCGGTTGGCGCTCGAGCCTTGGGAATTCGCGACGGTCTCGCCGTCGATCAGCATGACGGAAAACTCGGACGTCATGCCGCGCACGGAGATGGATCGGATTTGATCGCCGGTGATGGTCTCGGCGGCGATGCCGGACAAACGTTGGAGCAATTCCGCGGGATTCGCTGCCGGATTACCAAACGCGTCGATCGACGCCACGGTTTTCAAGTTCGGCGCCTGCCGCTGCAGTTGGATCGCCAGCGCATTTCCCTCGCGTTCGCCCCTGACGACGAAGGGCTGAAGGGAATAGATCGCGGACGTCAGATCGACATCCCGAGTCATAGTCGCGCCTGGCCTTGTCTCCACCGCGACACGCGCGGTGTCCAAACCGGTGTACGAAACAATCAAGGTATGCGGGCCGGGCGGAAGGGCGATGGCGTACGCTCCGCCGAAGTCGGCGACGGCGCTGAGATTCGTACCTTCCAACTGAACCAGCGCGCCGCGCAGGTAATCGCCGGTCGCGCTGTTCTTGATTCGACCCACCACTTGGGCGGACTCGCCCAGCTCGCTGCGGACGCTCGGAGTGGCACTTTCGGACGAAGTGGCCCGGGCATTCGGCTGGGCAGAGGCGGGTAAACCCAGCATCAGCC
>CAMCCU010000323.1 GCA_945872975.1 Pedosphaera parvula Ellin514 | reverse complement strand
CCGTTGTCGCTGTGGAGAGCTGATAGTAATACTGCACGCCCATTTGGATGTGCTCGCTATATTCCAAGCAAAAAGTGACAAAGTTGCCGTTGGCTGAGGTTGTTGCGTTAAACTCGCCGCCACCGGTATTCCCAGGCCCATCAGAAAGCGTCACTGTGGAGACGGCAAAGGCGCTTGGTGCTGCCATCGCCGCAGCGACCAAGCACGTAAGGATAAGTTTTTTTAGCATTTTATAAATTGTTGATCGTTATTTGAATTTTCGATCCATCGATTACCTTACCTATAGCAGGAAAGAGCCCAGCCATGGTCGTGGCTCGATCAGCTAGAGGAACCGCACTGCTAGATATGTGTTCAATCTGTTTATAAACAACGTGTTGTGTGACTACCAGGTTGGCGTAAATGACTGACATTTTTTACGAGAGTGGAAATTGAAAATCAGGTGGCGATGGAAGCGTAAGGAAAGACGACGGTTTTGAGGTGTCGAAAGGAGGTGGTATTTTCTAAACTGCTTTAGATAAGGTTATTGCGTGAATTGCAAACCGTAAGGAATTCCGACGCTCTGGTGGCCTCCGGCTCAGGGGTGAACTGCGCCAATTACCACGCGGAAACCAATGGTGTTGCTTCGCGCATCCGGGTAGATGGAAAACCGAAACGCCGACCGGCAACCCCACGCATTTTCGTCCCAACTGCCGCCCTTGATGATGCGGATCTCACCCGTCTCGGGTCCCAGGGGGTCCGTGACACTTCCTCCCGGCAAATTCTCTGCGAACCAGTCATGGCACCATTCCGAGATGTTGCCATGCATGTCGTGCAACCCCCAAGCATTTGGCGCAAAGTTTTCCACCTTGGTCGGCGCACTTAAATAAACGCCAGAGGGATTGTAGCAGGAATAGCTTCCCTCATCACACGGTGGATATTCGTAACGCCCGTTGAAATTAGCCATCCCGGAGCGCATGGCTTCGCCAAAGTGAAACGCAGTGGTCGTCCCTGCCCGGCACGCATATTCCCACTCGGCTTCGGTCGGAAGCCGATACGCGAAGCCAGCTGGCAAGCGCCCTTCGTTCCTTTCTTTCGCAGTCAAAGCTACACAATAGGCCACCGCATCGTCCCAGCTCACTGTTTCGACGGGAAGGCTCAGGTTTCCTGTCAATGCGCTTGGGTTCGTCCCCATCACGTTGAGGTACTCGCCTTGCGTCACTTCGTGCTTTCCGATCAGGAAACCCCGACTGATCGTGACCTGAGTCTGAGGGCCTTCCGACGGCACGCGTGCGGGTTCGCTCTCCGGGCTTCCCATCGTAAAGGTGCCAGCAGGGATGCAGGCCATGTTCGTGTAATGCACAGCTGTGTAAAAAGCGTGCTGCAATGGCCTCTGTGCGGTTGAAACGGAGAATCGCATCCCGCTCGTCAGCGGCGTGTTGGTTTGGATGACCACGGAGGGATGGTCGGCCAACCCTTGCGGAGTGCTCGATTGATAAACCAGAAAGGCACCCGACGCCGCGACACTGTTGACGATCAGTTCGATGCCGGAAGGTCCTGTCGCAATGGTTAGCTTGAGGGTGTGATCTGGCTGGTCGGCGAAGGCTGGAAGTGCGATCGCTGCTGAAATCGCGATCGAAGCGGCAATAAGCTTGAGCTTGTGAGATGTCATACAGTCTAATTCCACAACCCAGAGGCTCTTTCAAAACTGTAGCATCCGACGTGAGGAGGCTCTGATTTTCTGAATGCTTGAGCCTCGTTACCCCGGCAGCTACCAGGTTTTGAAAACGGCTCCCCAGCCTTCAGTTTGGATGCTCAAACAATTTGCAGAAAAGTTTTGCGCGGCCCATGAGAATTATGCCTGAACTTTTGCTCTGGTCTCCGGTTTAAAGTTGAGCTGAGGCAAGCACCACGCGGAAACCAATGGTGTTACTTCGCGCGCGAGGCAGGATAGAGTAGCGCAACGCCGACCGGCAACCCCATGCGTTTTCGTCCCAGCTGCCGCCCCTGATGATGCGGAGCTCGCCCGTCTCGGGTCCTTGCGGGTCCGTGACAGTCCCCCCCGGCAAATTCTCTGTGAACCAGTCATGGCACCATTCCGAGATGTTGCCATGCATGTCGTGCAACCCCCAAACATTGGGCGTATAGTTGCCCGTCTTGGTCGTCGCACCCAAATAGGTGCCAGTGGGATTGTAGCAGGAATAGCGTGCCGCTTCACACGGTGGATACTCGAAAAGTCCGTTGAAATTTGCCCTCCTGGAGCGCATTGCCCCGCCAAAGTGAAACGCAGTGGTTGTCCCTGCCCGGCACGCATACTCCCATTCCGCTTCAGTTGGAAGCCGGTACGCGAATCCAGAGGGCAACCGCCCCTGGTTCCTTTCTTTCGCAGTCAAAGCTGCACAATAAGCCACCGCATCGTCCCAGCTCACTGTTTCGACGGGCAGGCTCAGGTTTCCCGTCAATGCGCTTGGGTTCGTGCCCATCAGGTTGAGGTATTCGCCTTGCGTCACTTCGTGCTTTCCGATCAGGAAACCCCGGCTGAACGTGACCTGAGTCTGGGGGCCTTCTGACGGCAGGCGTTCAGGCTCGCTCTCCGGGCTTCCCATGGTAAAAGTGCCGGCAGGGATGTGGGCCATGTTCGTGTAATGCACAGCCGTGTAAAATGCATGATTCGGAGGAGTCAACGCGGTTGAAGCGGAGAATCGCATCCCATTCGTCAGCGGCGTGTTGGTTTGGATGACCACGGAGGGATGGTCGGCCAACCCTTGCGGAGTGCTCGATTGATAAACCAGAAAGGCACCTGACGCCGCGACACCATTGACGATCAGTTCGATGCCGGAAGGTCCTTTCGCAATGGTTAGCTTGAGGGTGTTGTCTGGCTGGTCGGCGCCGGCTGGAAGCGCGAACGCTGCTGAAAACGCGATCGAAACGGCAAAACACTGGAGCTTGCTAGGGATCATACGGTCGTAATCTTTTGAGAATCGTTGGACAACTGCCTGGAGTTAGCTGGCTTTCCTAACCCATTTCGCGACCCACTATTTCCATGGGTCGTTCGCCACTGATGATAAATCGGTCAACCAGCTGAAAATCATTAGCGCGCGCTTGATTTGTCGAGTCGATTGCGCCGGAGAACCAAGCCAAATCTGGAGGCTTGCAATGTCACAAATTGCTCTGGATTGCGAGGCGGCTCTCACGTTTTCCGACCTCGGGGGGGCGTATCGCCGCTGAATCCCCGGTTTACGTTTCGCGTTCCACGTTTTACGCTCCGCCCCATGCAACGCGACATCGTCACCGTCGAGAAGTTCTACACCCAGCAGGCCAGCGCCCTTCAGCTCAGACTTGTCGCCGGAGCCAACGGTCTCAAGCGAATCATCCGGGAGCCCACCGTCAACCGGCCGGGACTGGCGATTGCCGGCTTCACAAAATACTTCGCCAGCAAACGCGTGCAGGTGATGGGTGCGGCGGAATGCACCTTCCTGAAATCTCTGTCCGTCGAGGCGCGCGAGAAGCGCTATGCCGAGCTCTTCTCCTACAAGATTCCGTGCTTTGTCTTCAGCCGGAATCTCAAGCCGGACCGCGAGTTTCTCCGTGCGGCCGAAAAGGCGAACGTGCCGATCTTTCAATGCCCGCTCATCACCATGAAATTCATCAACCTCGCGACGCTCGCGGTGGAGATGATGTTCGCGCCCCGCGGCACGGAGATGGGCAGCATGGTGGATATCCTGGGCGTGGGCGTGATCGTGAAGGGCGAGAGCGGCATCGGCAAGAGCGAGTGCGTGCTCGCGCTGATCGAGCGCGGCTACAGCCTCGTTGCGGACGACATCACGAAAGTCACGCTACTCGACGGGCGCGACATCATGGGCACGAGCGCCGAATTGACCCGGAATCACATGGAGGTCCGTGGCATCGGCATCATCAATGTCGCCGCGATGTTCGGGGTGAAAAGCATTCGCCTGGAAAAGCGTGTTGATCTCGTCGTGTCGCTCAAGGCCTGGGAACAAGTGCCGGATGTCGATCGCCTCGGAATGGACGAGCAGTATATCGAGATTCTGGGCGTGAAGATTCCGCACATGATCATTCCAGTGCGGCCGGGGCGCGACCTTGCGCGCCTGACGGAGGTTGCCGCCTTCCAGGCCAAGCTCAAGCTCTCCGGCTACAATCCCGCGAAAGAGCTGAACGAGCGCTTGCTGGCGAAGATGGCCGCTGCGAAGCCGGTGTAGCGCAGTGTGGCTCGTGCCGGAATCACTCGAGGCCGAGAGTCCGTCTTCCCTCAGCCGTGATCATCGATTGATGCCACGGCGGATCCCACACGATCTCCACGATGGCTTCATCAACTCCGTCGAGACACAGCAGCTTTTGCTGCGCGTCGCCGGCGATGACTCCGCCCATCCCGCAGCCCGGAGCGGTCAGTGTCATCTTCACATCGACGCCGTGATTTCCTTCGGGAAGCTTCTTCAGCTCCATGCTGTAAACGAGCCCGAGGTCCACGATGTTCACCGGAATCTCCGGATCATAGCACGTGCGCAGCGTGTCCCAGATGCGTTGCTCGCTGACTTCGCCGGTGCTGACCTGGGGCTCGTTCGTCGCCGCGATGCCGAGCGCGTCCGCGTCCTTGCTCGCCACGCGGAAGAGCGCGCCCAGCGCATGAACCGTATAGGTGCCGCCCAGCGTCTGCGTGATGTCCACCGGCGTCCCTTTGGGCAAGGTCGTCGTGGTGCCGTGCGGGATCTGGACGGCCTCAATGTCGCGGGTCAATTCCACCGAAGTCACGTTGTGCATAAATTCTTTCGTCGCTGCGTTTGCTGGAACCAATGCCTGCAATCTATCCAGCGCGCGTCCGCATCGCCAAAGGTTTTTCGCTGGAATCATCGGCGGGTGCCGGCTGCTCACTTTGAACTTTGAAGCGGTCCGTGCGAACTCTACCTTCGCCGCCGTGAGCGACGCGCTTCCATTCGTGACCATCATCATCCCGACGCGACCGGGACAGGCGGAGATTCCCGCCGTCACCGCCGCGCGCTCGCTCGACTATCCGAAGGACCGTCTCGAAATCATCGTCGCCCGCGGCACGCAGCCCGCCGTCCAGCGCAACACCGCCATCCGCGCGGCTCGCGGCGATCTCATTTACTTCCTGGATGACGACGCGCTCGCCCGGCCGGACGCTCTGCGCCGTGCGCTCGTTCATTTCAAACAGCCGCAGGTGAAGATGCTCGGTGGTCCGAATCTTTGCCCGCCCGATGCGCCGTTGCTGGAGCAAGTCTTCGCCGTGGTGCTCGGCAGTTGGCTGGCGTTCGGGCCCAGTCGGGCGCGTTACGATTCCGTCGGCGTCGCGCGCGAGAGCGGCGAGAAGGAGCTCATCCTCTGCAACATGATGGCGCGACGCGCGGATGTTCTGGAGCTTGGCGGCTTCGACGAATCCCTTTACCCGAACGAGGAGAATGCGCTGATGGACGAACTCCAAAAGCGCGGCGCGACGCTCATCTACGATCCGGAATTCATCGTGGAACGCCGCCCGCGTCCGACGCTGCGCGCCTTCTGCAAGATGCTCTTCACTTATGGACGCGGTCGCGCTGAGCAATTCCGTCTGCACCCGACACCGGGTTCCGCGCTGAACTTCGTTCCGCCGCTGTTCGTGGTTTACCTCGAGGCAGCGTTCGTGAGTGCGCGGTGGCTGGGCCCGGTGGTTTTCGCGCCGCTCGGGCTTTATTTGCTGACGGTCGTGGCACAGACACTCGTCTCGATGACGACCAAGGGATTCGTGCGCAGCCTGCTCGCGCTGCCGCTGGTCGTCGCCAGCCATATCTTCTACGGCCTCGGTTTTTGGCGTGGCCTGTTCACGGCGCTCAAGCCGGCGGGGCAGAAGCCAGCCTTTGAAGTGCAGCTCGAAACTCTCGCGCCGTAGCCCGACCTTTCTCCCATGTCCATCGAACTGACCGATGCCCTCTTCAGCAAAGCCGCCGGCTGGGAAGCCATGAAGCGCGCACGGGCCTACCTGGAGCTGGATCAGGTGCTGAGCTCGAATTGGACGGAGCCGATCCTCAAGGGCGTCATTCAGGCGGGAGAAGTTTCGTTCCGCGCCGGCCTGGTGATCAAGGGGCCGATCGACATCGAGAACATTTGCTCCTGCCGCGAGTCGCGCGAATGGGGAACCATCTGTGCGCATTCGGTCGCGGTGGGGCTGCACTGGATGCGCAGCCAGAAAGGCGAGGCTGCGCCGGCTCCCTCGCGAGCGAGGTCCGTCGCCAGCGTGCCGACTCCGCCCCCGCGCAAGGCTTCCGGACTGCTTCGCGACGCCAGCGGCGAGCCGGCGGAACTGTTCATCATTCTTACGCCGAACTTCGAGCAAGCCGCCGCGCGCGGGAAAGTCGTGCTGGTGCTCGAAGCCAAATGGGGCGGGGGACGTTGTCCGCTGAACGCGCTGCCGAAGCTGCGGCCCTTCGCCTTCGCCGAGCAGGACGCGAAGCTCATCGATCAACTGGAGGCGCTCTCGAATGGCGAGACGCCCGCGATGATCCAGATCGAGACCAAGGATTTCGCGGCGCTCCTGCCGACGCTGGCCGACCATCCGAACGTGACGCTCGGCAA
>CAMCCU010000322.1 GCA_945872975.1 Pedosphaera parvula Ellin514 | reverse complement strand
TCTTTCCTTCGCCGACCACGTCGCAGCGTTTCACGGTCATGTTTCCACCGGCGAAGAACACGAAGTCAATCCGGTCGTGCCGGTCCTTGGGATCCTCCGGCTGCGTGGTCGGCGTCCATGTCCAGCCGGGGCGCGCCACTTCATCGGTGTGAACCGTGCGAAACGAGTCGCGCATTCCCGCGCTCGTCACGGCGAACGTCGAGGGATACTGGACAGCGATTCGACACTGGCCGGCAGCGGCCGCGCGCGCCGTCCAGTCCTGATGCGAAGGTTCATTGAAATCGCCCGTGAGAAACACTGGCTGCCCAGCCGCAATGGCGGGCTTCAACTCCGACAACAGACGCCCGACCTGCGCGCCCCGAGCTTTCCGCGCCTCTTCCACCGCTTCGTCCGCCGTGTTGATTAAGCGACCGCTTCCGTAGGGAATGCCGGCGAGCTGATAGGGCTGATACGGCGAGTGATTGAGATGCGCGTTGAACATCCGCACCTCGTGGCCGGACGGCAACCGGAGGGTTACGCCCCATTTGCCCGGCGTGTTCGTGACGATGAGAAACCGGCTCAAGATACCGGTGCGCTCGCCTTGATCGAAGTAATGCCAGCCAAGCAGCTCGGCGAGCTTGCGTCCGTGATCCGGACGGCCCGCGCCTTTCGCCTTTTCATAGCCGCCCGTTTCTTGCAGGCCGACGACGTCCGCCCTGGCGGCGCGGATGACTTCCGCCGTCTGCGACAACGGCTGCTTACCGGCGTCGCCACCGTGCCACAAGTTGAAGGACATCACGCGAAGCTCAGCGGCCCGGCCCGTCATCGCGACGCTCCCGCAGATTACCCAGCCGCACACCTTGAAGAGCATTGAGAGATTCATAATGGAGCAACGCCCGCACGCTATCCACAGCCCGCCGGTTTGCCAATAGCCCATCGGCCTCCGAACCGGACGAGGACGCATCGCCATGACCGCAATGAAAGGATGCGCTCGTTAAATTTCTGCTTGCGACTGGAAGAGTGCTTCGCATTCTCAGCGCACCATGTTGCTTCGCACATTTTTGCACCTCTGTTCCGTCGTGCTTCTTCTCCCGAACTTCGCGGCGGCGCGTCCAGTGGCAGATATTCCGTTCCTCCAAGACGTCGCCGTCCGCTTCACGATGAACCCGGAGCTCGACGGCGCGACGTTCCGTAAAGTCTGTGTGAACCGCGACGGCATCATCTACGTGCTGACGGATCGCGGCGTGGCGCGCGTGTTCGAGGACAAGCTGGCGCTCGACCGGAGCTTTCGTCCGCTGACGGGCCTGAAGACGCACGACCTCACGATGCAAGGCGGCGAGCTGCTGTATCTCTACGAGAATCGTTTCCTCGCGAATGGCTGGGCGGGCAAGGTGAAGGAGCATCTCCCGGCGGGCCGGTTCCAATCGTTTGCCGTGGCGGATGGCGGCGCGGCCCTGCTGATCGGTGGAACGAACATCGCGCTGCAACGCGCCGGGAAACTGACTGAGCTTTCCTGGCCGGTGTCCGGCACGGAGGTCCGCGCGTACGCCTGGGGCAACGAGCTGTTCCTGATGAGTGAACGCGCCGTGCATCGCTTACGTGGTGAACGATGGGAACCGTTTCACAGTGGCACCGACCTCACCTGCCTTGGCTTTCGCGCGGGTGAGATGGTGGTGGGAACGCGTCGTGGATTCTACGCGCTCGCTCTCGCCACGGGCCGCGAGACCTTGGCGCGGCAGACGCGGCTGCCGGTCTCGCACATCACCAGCCTCGCGCCGACGGCGGACGGCATCTGGGCGGGGACGACGCGCGGAGTGTTTCACTGGAGCGCGAAGGATGGGGTTCGTTATTACGCGTCGAAGCGCTGGCTGATCGATGACGCGGTGATGGACCTCGCGCTGGATCGCGCGGGCAACGTGCTGGCGATGACGAAGGCGGGGCTGAGCAAGATCGAGTTCCAGCAGATGACGCTCGCGGAGAAGGCGGCGCACTACGACCGCAAGATTCGCCAGCGTCACATGCGCTACGGGATGGTCTCGGAACTGAAGCTGGCGCGGGCGGGCGACATTTCGAGCGCGGAAATGATCGACACGGACAACGACGGTTCGTGGAGCGCGTATTACATGGCGAGCCAGGCGTTCCGCTTCGGCGCGACGGGCGATCCTCAGGCGCGCTCGAATGCATGGGAGACGTTCGAGGCGCTGGAACGGATGGAATCGATCAACGGCTTGAAGGGTTTTCCTTCGCGTACGTTCGAGCGGACCGGTTTCAAATTTTCCGACAAGGACCGCTGGCGCGTGGCGCCGGACGCGGATTGGGAGTGGAAGGCGACGACGAGCAGCGATGAGTTCACGGACCATACGTTCAGCTACGCGGTGCTGTGGACGTGCGTCGCGAAGACGGCGGGGGAGAAGCAGCGCATCGCCACGCTCTACGACAAAATCATCGGACACGTCGTGCGAAACAACTGGTATCTGATCGACTGGGATGGCAAGCCGACGCTCTGGGCGCGCTGGAATCCTGAGTATGTGAACTGGTTCCCGCCCTCCATCGTGGACCGCAAGCTGAACAGCGTGGAGATCATCGCGGGCCTCCAGTTCGCCTACAAAATCACGGGCAAGGAGCTGTACAAGGAGAAGGCTTACGAGCTATTCAACCAGCACGGATACCTGACGAACATCACGAACAGCATGAAGCTGGTCGCACCGACGAAGGGGTTCATCCATGAAGGCAATGACATGGGCGATGAGTGGAATCATTCCGATGACCAGCTCGCCTTCGACACCTACTGGACGCTGCATCAGTTCGCGTTCAACGACGACCTGCGTCGCAAGTATGCCGCCGTGGTGCGGGATCACTACGAGCTGGAAAAGCACGAGCGCATCCCGATCTGGAATTTCGTGCTGGCCGCGACCGGCGCGAAGGAGTTCGACGTGGAGGGCGCGCTCTGGACGCTGCGCCGCTTCCCATTGGACATGATCAGCTGGACGGTGAAGAACTCGCATCGCGAGGACATCACGAAGCTGCCGAAGAATTTCCGGAGCCAGGAGCTGACGGAGTTACTGCCGCCGGGCGAGCGCCGCATGTCGCGATGGAACACGCATCCGTTCATCCTGGACGGCGGCGAGGGCGGGCAGATCGAATACGCCGGGGATGAATTCCTGCTGCCGTACTGGATGGGACGTTACTTGAAGGTGATTCAGTAGAGGACGGCGCGACCCCTACTCGGAAACTTCCTCGACCAAGGCGGCGGACTTGCGGGCTTTGCGGCCCCATTTGATCTCGGGGACGAGCAGCAGCGTCGCGAGCACGATCAGCGCGCTGCTGAACGCGGCCATCATGCCGAGCGAGAGCTTGGCGGCGAAATGAAACGCGACCATCGGCGCGAGCACACCGCGGACGCCGGTGAGAAAGGTATGCACGGACATGTAGTCGGCGACGCGGCCGGGCGGCGCGAACTTGGTCACCCACAGACTCCACGCGACATCTCCACCCGCATTGGAAATCCCGAAGACGATCGCACCGGTCACCAGTCCCGCGAATGAGTTACTGGTGAAGAACGTGAAGATGCCGATGGCGAACCCGATGTTCAGCGTAACGCGCAGCGAGAAGAAGTTCATGTGATCGAACAGATAGCCCCACACCGGGCTGAGCACGAGACGGGCGAGGTTCGGGATGACGCCGGTGAGCAGCGCGATCATTCCCACCGTGACGGCCTGATTGTATTTTGGGTTCGCCAGATACTCGACGCGCAGGGGCAGCATCATCAGGTTCGCGAAGCCCATGAGCATCCAGCAGATCAGCGTCCGCCGGAACAGCGCGTCCTCGCGCACGTAACGCATGGCACGAAACGGATGCGCGCCGCCGTCGGAGAGGATTGGTTCGGTCGGGCAGCGCGAAAGGCAGAAGCTCGCCACCGCCAGCGCGCCGCTGAAGACCAGGAGCAGCCAGCGATATTGATCAATGTGCCCGTCCAAAGCGTCCCCCGCCAGCTTGCTGAAGCCGGCGGCCATGGCGATGCGGACCATGACGGTTCGTGAGAAGAACCGGCCGCGTTCCTTCTCCGGATAATTGTCCTGATACATCTGCGTCAGCAGCGGGATGATCGCCGCTGATGCCGCCATGCCGATCATGCTTCCGACCACGAAGACCGGGAGCGAGGGAACGAGCGTTGCCAAGAGAAAGCTCACCGATCCGATGGCGAGAATTCGCGACGCAGCGCGTCCCGTGCGCCAGCCGGACGATATCACGAAGGAAACGGCCAGCGGCGAGAGGAGAAGGCCGAGGCTGCCCGAACCGGCCACGATGCCTTTGGCCACGGAGCCGGCGGCGAATTGTTTGACGGCGATGGTGAGGAGGAAGGTGCTGCCCGCCGTTTCGATGATGCCAGCCGTGGCGGATCGCCACAGTTCGTAGAAGTAGGTGGTTCGCGTCCGGCTGGATCTCGCGCTGTCAGACATTCAGCCGTCGAGCGTATTGCCAGCTCACGAACGCACGCAAAGAGATTCGCCCAGAGAAAGGGAAGTAGCGGCCTCAAGTCTCGAGGCGAAACGCGGAAGCCTGACCGATCGGGTGCGCAGGAAGATAGATCGTGAAGACGGTGCCTTGCCCTACTTTGCTGTGAACATGAACGGCCCCGCGCGACTCCTTCAACAGCCGGTGGACGATGCACAAGCCAAGGCCGGTGCCTTGCGAGCGGGGTTGTGTGCTGAAATACGGCTCGAAGATCTTCGGCATCACATCCGCCGGAATCCCCGGCCCGTTATCCTGGACGGACAAGGCCAGCAGCGGAGCGGCGTTCTTGAAGTCATCGCGATTGATGAAACGATCTTCCGCTCCGTCCACGAACATATCGAGATCGATGGAATTCTGATGGAGCTGGCCGCGAATCTCCACGCGATGATGCATCGAGGTGCATTGAAACGCGTTCAAGGTCAGGTTCAGGAGAATCTGGATGAGGTCCGTCCCGTGCGCCGGCACCGCCACGTCTTCGGTGAGCGGATGAATGAGGAGCTGGTTGTTCCTCGCGCAAGGGTGAACGCGGAGCAGTTCCCCGAGGTCGCCGAGGATCTGGTTGACCCAGACGCGCGCGTTGTCGTTCGGGTTCTGGCGCAGGAAACTGAGGTAGCGCCGGGAAATCTCGATGCAATTGGTGACCTGCCGGGTGATGCGCTTGAGCCGATCTTTGACCGTCTCCAGATCCTCGTTCTCTATTCTCGTCGTGTCGCCGATCCGTTGATTGATGATCTGGAGCAGACCAGAAATGATCGTCATCGGACCGTTGATGTCATGGATGATGCTCGCGTAAATCTCGCCCCTCGTGCGGACGATTTCCTCCTCCATCTTCAACTGCTGAAGCTCATCCTGGAGCTGCACCAGCTTCTCGCCGTTGTTGCGAACCTCGCTGCCAAAGGATCGGCGCTCCAACGCACCCGCCACCGCCGCGCGAATCGCGGCGAGGTCAAAGGGCTTGTTGATGTAGTCGCACGCGCGGAGCCGCAGCGCCTGCCGCATCGTCTCGGTCGTTTCAAACGCTGTCATCATCACGGCCTCGATGCTCGGGTCGAGATAGCGAAGGCGTTCGAGAACTTCAATGCCGGACATGCCCGCCATGCGAATATCAAGAACAGCGACATCGATTCGGTGATTCTTCGCGATCTCGATGGCCGACGGCCCATCTTCCGCCATGAGGATGTCAAACTCGTTGCCGAAGACGACCCTCAACGACATTCGCGGCCCCTCCTCATCATCGACGATCAGGAGCTTGGGCCTGGCCGGTTGCGGCAAGGCGGACGAAGCCTCTTCGTTAAAATTGGCGACCAGCGGCAGAGTTGATGTCATGGGATTGGAGCTGTGGTTGACGCTCGCCTTCCGCAGGAGCCGCCGTGGGGTGCGACATCGAGCGAAACGGATTGCTTGGATTCTTTTCAACAAGACCCCCAATCAGGCGTGCAGTTCGACGAGCGATCTTCTCAGTGCAATTCCCGACCGGCAGATTTGATATGACTGAACCGTCCCCTGCTTTCTCAAGCCGCGTGGACTGCGACCGAGAGCTTTCCCTTCTTTCCGAAATTCGTGAAACAACCCACCTCAGACACGCCGGCTCTGATGAGATTTGTCCGGGTGAAAGATTCTTTTTGCCATTCAGTCGATGAGCTTCCTCCTGCACCGCCAGCTTCCCCGATGAAACGTCCCATGCCTGAAGGCGACGAGGGCACAGCCGATAGTTCCCAGTCAAAACGACTGACACTATTCGACTTCGAACCAGTCTGTGAGGAGCGGCGGATGCGAAGGCTAAAACATCTGCCTCTGCGGTACGCCAGAACACTTTAAATTCCATTTCTCAGGGCTGTGCTAGGAGTGAACGAGGTGACAATTACGAAATTGTAATCCTCGCGACAAGACTTATTCACAGCCCTCGATGAATAGGCAGGAGAAGAAAAATGCGCCACCAGCACACGCGAACAGCGGTCCGGTTGAGGAAAGATTTATCCTCCATCGCCGCGAGAAGACCCGCGAAATGAATGACTCGGGAACAGTCCCCGGCGGAGTCCTTCACGATCGAAACAAGTCCTCAGCGGGCTGGGACTGTTC
>CAMCCU010000321.1 GCA_945872975.1 Pedosphaera parvula Ellin514 | reverse complement strand
CGGCGCGCTCGGTGCCGCGGCAATGGTTCTCGCTCATCACGTAGTCCGAGATCATGCGGCGGGCCTCGCGCACGTAGAGCTGGTTAGGCCAGCCGTCGGTGGTGTTGAACTCATCCTTGCACGGCCCCCACGTTTTCATCTCGTCGCGGATGTCCGCAGGAACGCGTGGGCTGGTGGCGAGAAATGTGAGGAAGCCCCGCGTGTAATCTTCGTGCTCCTGCGCGATTCGTTCCCGCGCCTTGTGGTCGGCCTCCGGGTAAAGCCAGTTCGCACCGAGGAAGTCCGTCGAGAAGCCGCCGTTGTTGTTGATGTCGGTCTTCTGATTCGGCAGCCAGATGGGGTTCCAGAATTCGCTGAGCTTTGGCTTCTTTCCGGCGACGACGAGCGCTTCCAGATAGCGGGCGAGCAGTTCGTAATTGGCGGGCTCGTAGCCGGGCGGCGGCTCAATCGGCATCCGGTTCGCGGCGTTAGTCGTGAAGCAGAGGCGATAGTTGTAGGCCTGAACGTGGCTGTCACCGTCGCCCGGTTTGCTGGTGATGCGGCGGGGTTTCTTTTCGGCGCCGCTTGGTTTGGCGTTTTTCGCGGGCTTGTCATCCTCGTCTGCGTCGTCGTCGCTATTCTTTTCGTTCGCGGCGGGCTCGCGATATTCCCCCTGGATAAAGGGCAGAAGCCCGCTGCCGGGGACGCCGGGTTTCACGTAGGGATCGACGGCGACAGTGAACTGATGCTTCGGAGTCTCGCCCCTGAACCCATTGAGCGTTTCGCCGTATTCGCGGTTGCCCTCGCGGCCGACATGGAAGGAGACGTCGGATTTCGCCATCAAGTCGCCTTCGTAGGTCGCGTCGATGAACATCTTCGCCCGGTAAGTGTTGTTGTTCTCCACCACCATCTCCGTGATGCGTGTCCCTTCCTTTCGGAGAAACCCCAGCTTTTGGTCAAAGTAAACCTGGACCTTCGCCTCCCGGAGCATCGCGGCCAGAATCTCGTCAGCAACGTGCGGTTCGAAGGTCCACATCGTCGCGTTGGCGCCGCTCAGGCTGCTGGCCTGTGACTGGCCACCGCCGCGCTTTGCGAAATAGTCCGCCCGCGTTTCAAACTTCCATGCGGAGTCCTGTGCGTAGTGCTTCGCGACACGCGCGTAGAACTCGCGGGAGATGCCGCCGATGGCCGCCTTGTTTCCAATGTCGGTCGCGCCAAGTCCGCCAGTCGTCAGACCTCCGATGAAGCGGCCTGGTTCGGCGATGACGACGCTTCGTCCCATTCTTGACGCCTGAATGGCCGCCGCGATCCCGCCGGATGTTGCGCCATAGACGCAGACGTCGGTCTCAATCATCTCCGCGCGGAGCGGCATCAGGAGAGCGAGAGGAAGGCACAGCCCGATGAAGGTCATCAACGATTTCATGGTGGGCAAAGAATGGGGAACGACGCGCCAACAGTGAAGCGCGAAAATCAGCCGGCGCGCAGGACGGCTGCTTACTCGTAACGCAGCGCCTGGATGGGGTCGAGTCTGGCGGCTTTGACGGCGGGGATGATTCCAGCCACGACGCCAACGAGCGCGCTGAAGGCGAACGCCACCACCATCGCAGTCGGTGTGATCTCCGGCGTGTTATCGACGGGCGAAATGGCTCCGAGAACTTCCACGAGTCCATACGATGTCGCCAGTCCTGCCAGCCCGCCGATGATGGCGATGACGGTGCTCTCGACGAGGATCTGGATGAAGACGTTGGCGTCCGAAGCGCCAATGGCTTTGCGGATGCCAATCTCGCGAATGCGCTCGGTGATGCTCGCCAGCATGATGTTCATGATGCCGATGCCGCCGACGAGCAGGCTGATCACGGCAATGATGCCGCCGCTCAGGCGCGCATTGCTGATGGCCGTGCCGATGTTCTTGGACATGTCCTCCTGCGTCATGAACGAGAAGTCCTCGATGCCCTTGTGCGTGTGCATCAACACATTCCTGGCCTGCTGCAGCGAGGGTTCCAGCTCATCGATGCTGGTGATGCGCATGTTGATCACGTCCAGTCGCGGGTCCGGCAGGCTGTTCGTTCCGGTCGCCGACTTGAACTTCAGATACATCGTGTTCAGCGGAATGTAGATGGTGGAGTTCTTCATGCGGAAGATGAAGTCGCCGCCGCGTCCGCGTCCGCCCCAGCCGCGACTGCGAGCCGGGCCGCTT
The DNA here is from genome assembly GCA_945872975.1 of Pedosphaera parvula Ellin514. Classification (GTDB taxonomy): domain Bacteria; phylum Verrucomicrobiota; class Verrucomicrobiia; order Limisphaerales; family JADJPG01; genus JADJPG01. The sequence continues at coordinate 4,403 of CAMCCU010000321.1, read as the reverse complement.
TGCTCGGTCTTCGGCTGGGCACGTTCGAAGGCGCGTCGCTTCTTCTCCGTCTCGCTCTCATAACGCTCGAAGACTCCGACAACGACGAAGGGTTCGCCGCCGAGATTGATGGTGTCGCCGATGGGAATGATCGGCTGGCGCCCCGCTTCCTCTTCGTCGCCGAAGAGCTGATCGCGGATGTTCGTGCCGATGACGCAGACATTGCGCGCGGAATCATCGTCCACCTCGTTGAACATGCGCCCGTGCTCGATGATGTGCTGGTTGATGTCCACCGCGCTCGGCCAGGTGCCGACGACGTTGGCCCATTCGGTGGTCTTGCCGCCCTTGGTCACGCGGATGTTGCGCGCGCGCATTTCCGGCGCGACCTGCGTGACGAGGGGCGCGCTGGCCTTCAGCGCATGGAGATCGTGGACGGTCATTCCGATGGCTTGATCTGCGAGGTGCTGCTGGGCGGTCGGGATGTCCTGCTGCTCGATGCGAATCTTTTCCAGCCCGCCGACGGCGACGAGCACTTCGCGCATCCCGTTCTCCATGCCTTTCACGAGCGCGCTCATGGCCACGAGGCTGGAGACGCCGAGGATGATGCCGAGCATCGTGAGGATGGAGCGGAACTTGTGCGCCCAGATTTCCTTGAAGCCGACGGTGATGGCGTTGAGCAAGTTCATGACGACGAACGATCGAAGGATCCTGTTCTCAAAAAATGGGAGACGTGGCGGAAGACCACTGAGCTGCGCATGATGTAGGTATGGCTGTGATTGACGACGAGGAAGTCCGCCATGCCGGTCACAGCGGCGCGTTCCACGGAAACTTTGCCGTCGCTGGGCCCACCGATCCAGGCAGAGAAGATGGGGTTCAGGCTGCGGTCTCCGGTAATCACGCCCAGAGGGAAACCAACCGGGCCGAGTAGATTGGGCGTGCTGGTGTCGCTGGTGCCAAGCTCCTGCCCGGCTGGTCCAGTGGACCATTTGTAGAAGATATTGTCCTGAAGCTTGTCCGCGATTTCGCTCCCCTGGTTGGGCGGGCTGATCATGACCACGCGTCCGGGATTGGGCGGGGACTGTTGCTTGAGGTAGGCGCGAACGATGATGCCCCCGAGCGAGTGCGTCACAAAGTGAACGTAGCCCTTCGTGTGTTCACCGTGCCTCTTCAACTCGGTGTCGAGCTGGCTGACTGAGTCGGCCACGCTCTGGCGGGTGGAGGGGTAGCCGAGGTTGACCACATGGTAGCCTTCGTTGGAAAGGTGCGTCGCCAGGCGCGCCATCGAGAGCTTGGTGCGGCCCATGCCGTGGAGCAGGAACACCGTATCAACGGATGCGGAACTCGTAGGTGCGGCGGTTGCGGACACGATGGCGAGGCTCAGTGCGATGATGGTGGCCGGAAGTTTCAGAGGTTAATGTGTCGCTGGAGATGCGAGTCGATCCAAGCCGGCGAGTCTGGCATCCAGTTGCTTGGCCACCTTGCCGTCGCGAATCTCGATGCGGCGCGGCGTGACAGCGGCGATCTCCGGATCGTGCGTGACGAGTGCGATGGTGCGGCCTTCCTCGCTCAGCTTGCGGAAGAGCGTGAGAATCGCTTCGCCGGTGTGACTGTCGAGATTGCCCGTCGGCTCGTCGGCGAAGACAATTTTTGGATTGTTCACCAGGGCGCGGGCGATGGCCACGCGCTGCTGTTGTCCGCCGGAGAGCTGCATGGGGCGATGCTGGCTGCGGTTCTCCAGGCCGACGAGTTTCAACGCGGCCATGGAGCGGTCGCGGCGTTCAGAGGTTGATGCGCCGGCGTAAATCATGGGCAGCTCGACGTTCTGCATCACGTTGAGCTTGGGCAGCAGGTTGAAGAACTGGAACACGAACCCAATCTTCTCGTTGCGGATGCGGGCCAGTTCGCGTTTCGAAGCGTTCTGAATCTCGGTGCCATCCAGCTTGAGCGTGCCGCGGGTCGGCGTGTCGAGGCAGCCGAGGATGTGCATCAAGGTCGATTTGCCGCTGCCGCTGGGGCCGATGATGGAGATGAATTCGCCGCCATCGATGTCGAGCGAAAGATCGTCCAGCGCACGAATCTCTTCGCCGCCGAGGTGGTAAATCTTGCTGACGTTGCGGAGTTCTACGAGGGCCATGGAGCGGGGATGCTTGGAAAGTGACGGGCCGTAACCGACGACTACGAGCCAGTGTTGCGGGTGGCCGGGCTCTGTACCGCTGTGCCGGTCGAAGTCGCGGGAACTACTTTGCCGGCAGTGGTTGCTGGCGCGTCCTTTTTCTTTCCATCCTTGCCTGCGTCCGCCGTGGTCTTGGCTTTCTTGGATGTCGCGCTCTTGTCGCCGGGCGGCTTTGGAAGGGAACCGTTGACCGTTTGATCCATGGAAACCACCTCGCCGGAACTCAAGCCTTTGACCACTTCGGCGAAGGCATAATCCGTCACACCTAGAATAATCGGGCGGCGCTCGAACTTGTCCCCGTCCTCCGTCTCGGTTTTCACGAACACGAAACGTTCGCCCGCTTCAGAGAAGACGGCGGCGAGCGGCACGGCCAGCACATTGTCCGCAGAAGAAACGGGGATGCTTAGGATCGCTGTCATGCCGGGGCGCACGCGCGGGTCGATTTCCTTGATGGCGATGCGGGCGGCAAATCCTTTGATGCCATTCTTGTTCATGGCCTGCGGCGCGACGCGCTCAACGGTTCCGCTCATCTTCACGCCTGGAACGGACTCGGCTTGAATCTCGACTTCGCGACCCTGGGTCAGGCGAATCACGTCCGCCTGGTTCACATGGGCGTTCACCACCATGTTGTTCAGGTTCGCGATGGACATCACTTCCGTGCCGCTGTTGAAGCCCGCCGCGCCCGACACGGTCTGGCCCAGCGAAACCGGTCGCGTGAGCACGGTGCAATCAAACGGAGCGAGGATGCGTGTCTTGCGCAGCTTGTCGTCGATGAGGCGCAAGGTCTGGTCGGTGCGATCCAGCGCATTGGTGGCGAGGTCGAAATCGGTCTTGGAGTCGTCGTAAATCTCCTGGGAAATCAGTCTCTCGGCGATGAGCAGCCTGGAGCGATTCAGGTTCCGGCTGGCCTTTTGCAACTGCAACCGCGCGCCGTCGATCTCGATGAGTCGCTGTGAGCGTTCGATCTGGAGATCACGATCATCGAGCCGGCAGAGCAGGTCGCCTTTCTTGACCTTGTCTCCGATATCGACCGGCAACTCCTCGATGCGGCCGTTGATCTCGGGCCTTACTGAAACTTGATCGGCGGGACCAATATCGCCAGCGGCGCTGACCGCGAACTGAATATCGCGGGACTCAACCGTGGCGGTGGTGGGGCGCACCGGCTTGTCGGATTCGGCGGTGTGCGACGGAGCTTTCTTCCAAAGGAAATAGCCGCCGGTCCCGAGACCGAGGATTACCAATAAACTGAAAATTAGTTTCATTCTTTGAGTGCGAATCTTGAGAGATTAGTCGGCGACGAAAACGGTGGCGACTATTTCTTCCATTGATCCAGCGGCAGGCAAGCCTTTTGCCGATTGTTTGTGTCCACTCGTCAGATGGTTCCGGGCATTGGCCTATTCAGAAAAGTTTGAGCCGGGGACACCGCAGCCGGGAGCGGGGCGAAGTCGTTTAGCGGTTCAACCTCCGGCGCAATGTCAGCCTGCCAGAGAATTCCGCGAATGATGCCCGTGATCTGATTCCGGCCCGGACGACCTCGTTGCTCGGGCAGATGTTCGGCCTCGGCGTGGTGACAGTGAGGGCGGCTTGCGGGAATTTCTCGAACGCAAAGCGCATGCCCGACTACGAGAACACGCTGACCAATCAAGAGTCGTCGGCCTCTGCAACGAACCGCGGCTTCGTGGCCATGTTCGACGTAGTCGCGCAGCAATTGGGCGTCGGACGCTTCAGTCATCTCACCCAGTAAATAGCCGCCGAATTTGAAATCCGACAAAGTTTATGTGGATGTGAAGCGCGCACAGAGCACGGAGCGCTTCGTAGGGTCATGGAGTGCGCCGGCAGAGCGAAAGCGGTGTCGCGCTGCGCTTGCCACCGCAGTCCTAGACGCGGCTAGAAGCAGCGGGGCGATATCTTTGTAGAAACCGCGAGGGAAATGAGTTCAAGCTCTGTCAGGAGCGGAATATGCCGCCCCGACGGGGCTGGGGAATTCGGTGGGGTGGGTGGCTACAAAGATTTCGCTCCTGACGGAGCTGCGGAGACAGAGCGTTCCCGCTCAACGAAATTGCTCGAAGAACGAGTGGTCTACCTCAAAAATTTCTTTGCGGCGCAGGCCAAGTTGCTTGGTCTCGAATAGTTCCACCAACCGCTCGCCATCTACCATCTCAATCGGGATTACACCTTCGCGGTTGGCTTCCTTTTCTGCATCCGAACTGAACCACCCGGTGGTGAGCAGAATTCCTTTGTCAGCTCGGCC
>CAMCCU010000320.1 GCA_945872975.1 Pedosphaera parvula Ellin514 | reverse complement strand
TCTTTGCCGAGCGATTTGGTCAAGGCGATGACCCCGGCCTTGGCCGCGCTGTAGTGCGACGCGTTCGGGTTGCCTTCCTTGCCGGCAATCGACGCGATGTTCACGATGCGCCCGTAACCACGTTCGCGCATGCCCGGCACCAGCACGTGACAGCAGAGGTAAACGCCAAACAGATCAATCTGCAGAACCTGCTGCCATTCGGTCGGAGACAATTCCCACGTCGGCTTGTTGGCTCCGGCAATGCCCGCGTTGTTCACGAGCAAATCAACGCGCCCGAATTCCTTGAGCGTCGCCTGTGCCGCCGCCTGCACGGACTCGGCTTGCGTCACATCCACGGCGACCGAGTGAACACGCCCCTTGGCCGAGAGCGTCCTGGCCGAGGCTTCTGCGGCGGTGGCATCGAGATCCCACAAACAAACCGCCGCGCCGGAATCGAGCAATCGTTCCGCGATCGCGTAGCCAATGCCGCGCGCTGCTCCGGTGACCACCGCCATCTTGCCGTTGAGATCGATTTGGTTCATGTGATTGGAAAAAATGTTTGGCGGACTATTTGGCGAGGCATGGAATCGGTCAACATTTCTGAGCTGAAAATCATCGGAGCCACAGGCACAGTCCCCTCATGAGTCGTAAACAACGCTTGCCGACCGATGGCGGACAGAGTCTCACGCAGAATCCATTCGCGAACTTGGACAACGCCGGACTGCCTCCTGGCCCGCCGGAATCTGCCGTCGATGCGAGCAAGCAACCCGCCGCCGCGCCGCGCAAGAATCGTGGGCGCGTGGACATCATCCGCCAGACCGCGCATCGCGGCGGCAAGACTGTGACCGTCGTGACTGGCTTCGTCGGCATCGGGCTTCCCGAGAAGGAGAGCCTGGCGAAGGCGATGCAGAAGGCGTGCGGCAGCGGTGGAACGGTGAAGGACGGGTGCATTGAAATTCAAGGCGACCGTCGCGACGTCGCAGCGCGCATCCTCACCGAGGCGGGCTTTCGTCCGGTGTTCGCTGGAGGCTGACGTGGCACGTCGTCCGAATGTTTTCGAGGCGCGTCGCAAGGCAAACGCGAAAGCGAAGGAGAGCGCCTTTCATCACAACGTCTATGTCGTGCTGCTGAAACCGGACGTCGCGCGCCTGCGGAAGGTGCAACGGGAAAATCCGCTTCGGCGCGAGGAGAAGCCGTGTGTTTACGTTGGCATGACGGGATTGACGCCGGAGGAGCGCTTCGCGAATCACAAGGCGGGAATCAAGGGCGCCTATGTGGTGAAGCGATATGGCGTCCGGCTGATGCCGGATCTGTTCGAGCACTTGAACCCGATGCCGTTCGATGCGGGCGTCATCATGGAGCGCGACCTCGCCGCAGATCTTCGACTGCAAGGCTACACCGTGACGGGCGGCCACTGAGCGCCCCCCCGGCTATTTGTCCGTCTTTTCGCCCGGAGCCCAGGATTTCTGTTCGAGGAGTTCGATCCCGGGATTGAGGAACTTGATCCGGCGCGCCTTGAACAGTTTGCCGGTCGCCTGCTTGAAGGCTTTCTTGCTGACACTGAATTTCCCGCGAATGGATTCGGGAGAGCTGTTGTCATCGAACGGCAGCCGTCCGCCATTCTGCTGAAGGGCTTCGACAATTTGATCCGCCAGCGGCGCGACGCGTTTGTAGCCGGAAGCGTCGAGGCTCAGATCGATCTTGCCGCTGGGATGCACCGAGCGAACGAAGCCTTTAAGCTGCTGTCCGATCTCAAGAGGTGCCGGGAGATTGTTCGCGAAGAGCAGCCCCATGTGTTCCCGCTCCACGAGGGCGTTGTAGCCAAGCGGCGTCCGGTCCACGATCATGAGGTTCACCACCTGGCCGGGTCGATACAGCGGATGCGTCTTGGCAATGTGCCGGTTCAAGCGCGCCGTCGCGACGATGCGGTCTGTCTTGGGATCGAGGTAAACGAAAACCACGACGCGCTCTCCCGGACGAATCGGGAAGGTCTGCTCGCGAAACGGAAGCAACAAATCCTTGCCCAGTCCCCAGTCGAGGAAGGCGCCGATCTGGCGGTTCACGGTCAGAACCTTCAGACAGGCAAAGTCACCGACGGTGGCGAGCGGGACTTCGGTGGTCGCGACCAGACGATCCTCGGAATCGCGATAGACGAAGACTTCCAGCAGTTCGCCGGGGGCGGCGCTATGCGAGACGTAGCGCCGGGGAAGAAGAATCTCTCCCAGCTCTTCGCCATCCAGATAAGCCCCGGGCGGCGCTTGTCGCACGAGGCGCAGACGATTGATCTTACCAATTGAAGCCATGGCGAATGAGCTTAACGGGCGGCAGGCGGTCTCGGGAGTAAAATCGCCAGCGCGGTCAGGGCAGGCGTTGCATCCAGGTACCCGAACGCCACGGCTCCGACAGGAATTCACAATCCTTCCGATGGGTGCGGAACCGACTGGCAGGCAATGGTCCTACTGGCAGACCAACCGCAGCGTCGTTTAACGACGGGCGCGCATGTGAGGAGATGTAAGACGGGACACAGGGCGGGCGGAAAGCTTGGGGGACAAGGGAGTGGTGGGCAGGAGTTTGACGGCCGCGCGCCACGTTACGTAGCTCGCACCTGACACAGCGACGATCAGCATGGCGACCATGGCGGATTGATGATCGCGGTCGGGATGTGTGATGCTGAGGTTGCCGATGAGGAATCCCAGCAAGCCCGCACCGCTGCTGCCGAGTTGAATCTTAGCGGGAGGCAGGCTGTAAACCAGAAAACCAACCAACGCCCCCGCCATCCCAATGGCGCACAGCCCGGAGAACGCCGGGCCTGAGGCTGCGGCTCCATAGGCCAGCAGGCCCATTGATATCAGTCCAAGACAGCCCGCCAGGCCGTTCACTGAGTTGATGCGTTGAAAAAGCGCGATGAACAGGACCATCCAAAACAACGTCGCCACCGCACTCCAGCGGCCGACATTCATCCCGGCTTCCGCCAGAGGCGAGCTCAAGACCTCGATCTGCACTCCTTGAAAGCACGTAAAAGCCGCGACCAGCGCCTGAAGGATCAGCCTGCGCCGGAATCCCAGCGGCCGGAAATCATCCCACAGGCCGATTCCGAATACCGCCAGTCCCGAGAGCAGGACCGTGAGGCCCACCTGGCCGCCATCCTTCCAGGCTGCGGGATAAAGAAAGCAAACCATGAGGGAAACCACCGTGAACGCCACCACCAGGGAGACGCCACCCAGCTTGGAAGGACTCGCCTTGACCGCAACCCCGCGACTTCGTGCGCCCGTTAACCTGGATGCTTCGTCTAAAATGGACGCGCGCAACCCCGGCAGCAACAGCAGCGGAATCGTCAAAAGGGTGATGAGACACCCCAATAACAGACAAAACAACATTGGTTCAAAGTTCATGTGCGCCGACGAACATCCTGCCAAAAAACTTCTCGCCAGTCGGACACTCCCTGTCTTCTCTCGCGTGCGGTGACCATGGACAACGGCTCGCGTGAAGTCAATTTCGAAACCGGACACATACGCGGGGAGGACGTAAAACGTGAAACGTAAGCCTTCAGGCCGCTTTACGAAGCCCGCCATTCCCAACAAAACGGCGTCGCTTCCGACCGGCCACCGCACTTCCATCATCGCGCGCTTCTATCCCTTACGTTTCACGTTTTACACTCCCCACCTCACAACCCCCACCGACATTTGCCAACACTCGCGGGGAATATCCATTTGCAACGCACCGTCCTACTCGTAATCTCTCTCGATACATATTCGGACATGCGACAATTCGTCACCATAGCGGTCAACGCCTTCATGGAACTGATCCGGCAGCCCATCTTCCTGCTGCTCACGACCAGTTCCGCCGCCTTTTGCGTATTCCTCGCCAGCGTCCCCTACTTCGGCTTCGGCGATGACCCGAAGCTCGCCAAGAACAGCGTCCTCGCCGTCACCTTCCTCGTCGGCCTGCTGGGCGCGGTGCTCAGCGCCTCAAACTCCCTTGCCCGCGAAATCCGCACCGGCACCGCCCTCGCCGTTTTGTCGAAGCCGGTGAGCCGCGCGCAATTTCTCCTCGCGAAATACGCGGGACTCGCCGCCGCCCTCACGGTCTTGACCTACGTGAACCTGCTCGCCTGCCTCCTCGCCAGCCGCATGGCGTTCGATGCTTACGGCGACACCGACGTCGCCAGCCTCGGCATCTGGTTCGGCAGTCTGGTGCTCGCGTTCGCGGCGGGTGGTTTCAGCAATTTCTTTCTGCGCCGCCCGTTCGTCTCGGACGCCACGATGGCCCTCGTCCTCTTCACGACGATCGCGTTTCTCGTCGCGGCGGGAATGTCGAAGGCCGATCCCACATCGCGCAGCGAAACCATCGGTGCCTTCGCGAAGGTGGACTGGCGGATGATTCCGGCGGTGACGCTCATCCTGTTCGCGCTGTGGATTCTCGCCGGACTCGCCCTGCTCTGCTCCACGCGCCTCGAACTCATGGCCACGCTCGCCATTTGCTCAGCGTTCTTTCTCGTGGGCCTGATGTCGGACTTCATCTACCTCCAGCTCGGCGGCACGGATGCGGGCGGACCTTGGTACGCGGTGACGCTCTACGCCATCCTGCCGAACTGGCAGCAGCTCTGGATGGCCGACGCGCTCGAAGCGGAGAAAAACATCCCTCCTTCCTACCTGCTCACCGCATTCACCTACGCCGTCGTGTATGTCGGCGCGTCGCTCGCGGTGGCGCTGTGCCTCTTTGAAGATCGGGAATTAAGCTGACCATGGAACGCAATATCCAGAAGAACGGACTCACGAATCTCCTGCTCCTGCTCGTGGTGGGCATCGCGGCACTGAGCGTCGCGCTCTATACGAAATCCGTCGGCGGGCAAATCGCGACCGGCTTCCTCGGCATGGGCGTGCTCATCGCCGTGGTGAGCTGGTTCCAGATGCGGATGGAAGACCGCGAACGCATCGAGAAGCTGGAGTTCGATGAAGTGACCAAAGGCGGCGCATCCAGTTCCACCCTCTTCAACACGCAGGAAGCCGAAGCCTTCCCCGCCCGTCGTGCCCGCGAACAGTTCGAGAAGTTCTTCGTCCCCGGGTTCACGATTCTGCTGCTCGCCATGCAAGGCTACGGAACGTGGTGGCTGTGGAACTGGCTCGGCAAACTCACCTTCGCGCCCGCGCTGAACCAGCCGCTCGTCGGCATGGCCATCTTCGGCATGTTGGCGCTCGTGCTCTTCCTGCTCGGCCAATACTCCACCGGCCTCGCACGACTGGAGAAGCATCGCCTGCTGCAACCCGGCGCGAGTCAGGTCTTGCTCGGCGCGTATCTGCTCGCCGTCGCTGTCGCCGGCATCGCGGCCGTGCAATCCGGCTTCGCCTCGGCGGACCTCATCGCGGCGCGTGTCCTCTGCGTCCTGCTCGGCGCGCTCGCCATCGAAAATCTCCTGACGTTGCTGCTGGAAATCTATCGCCCGCGAATCAAGGGCAAGGTCGGACGTTTGCTCTACGACAGCCGGGTCGTCGGCCTCATCAGCCACCCCGAAGGCGTGTTCACCACCGTCGCGCACACCTTGGATTACCAGTTCGGCTTCAAGGTTTCGGACACCTGGTTCTTCCAATTCTTGAAGCGCTCCGTGGCGTGGCTGGTCTTCGCTTACCTGCTCATCCTCGCCGCCTCGACATGCCTCGTTTACATCCAGCCGGGCGAGGAAGCTTTGCTCGAACGCTTCGGCAATCCGGTCCCCGGCCGTGAAGTCCTCGGTCCCGGCTTCCACGCGAAGATGCCCTGGCCCATCGACGCCGCGCTGCGCTTTCGCACGCAGGAGATTCAAGTGTTCGACATCGGAATCGAGCGCGACGAAGCCAAGGAACGGAACGAAACGGCAATCCTCTGGACCGTCTCGCACTACAAGCAGGAGTTCAATCTGCTCGTGGCCAGTCGCGAGCCGAACGGTGGTTCCACGAACAGCGTCACCGGGAAGAAAGCTCCTCCCGTCAACCTGCTCAGCGTCTCCATCCCGGTGCAATACCAGATCCAAGACGTGCGCGCCTGGGCCTACAACTTCAGCAACGCCGGCGAACTGCTCAAGCAGATCGCCACCCGTGAAGTCGTCCGCTACTTCGTCGGCATCGATGTGAACGAGATCATGTCCACCGCGCGCTTCACGGCGGGCGATGAACTCCGCCAACGCATTCAGGCGCAAGCGAACGAGCTCAAGCTCGGCGTGCAAATCCTCTTCGTCGGCTTGCAGGACGTGCATCCGCCCGTCGCCGTCGGCGCGGCGTATGAGAAGTCCGTCGGTGCCAAGCAGACGCGCGAAGCGAACATCCTCAAGGCCCGGGCTTACGCCATCCGCACCAACGCGCTCGCCATCGCCGAGTCCACGCGCCGCAAGCTCAACGCCTCCGCCGCCAGCACGAACAAGATCGCCGCCGCGCTCGCCACCGAATCGCTCTTCACAAACCAGATGGCGGCCTACAAGGCGTCGCCGGAAGTTTACACGCAGCGCTCCTATCTCCAGACGCTCGCGCGCAACAGCGCCGACTCGCGCAAGTTCATCGTCGCCGTCAGCAACGCGAACGAAGTCCTCATGCTGAACATGGAGGACAAGATCCGCGACGACATGCTGAACATC
>CAMCCU010000319.1 GCA_945872975.1 Pedosphaera parvula Ellin514 | reverse complement strand
CCGCAAAGTGAAAACCGGAGGGGGGCATTTTATCAACCGAAATTCCGTTCACCGTCTGGCGGCTTGTTTTCCGTGCGTATCTTTCCAGTTTCTTTGCGCCCGTGGCGGACTTTGCGTGAGGCACTCTGATTTGAACTGAATGGATCCGGCTAAAATTGCAGCCCAATGTGCAGGCGCGCCGGCTATCGCTGACGGCGGCGAAGAATCCCAAACGCTACCAGGCCGAGACCAAGCAGGCCAATCGCGGCGGGCTCGGGGACGGGCGTGAAATCGATGATGAGCATGGGGCCGCCGCTGGCGTCCTCGCGGGAGGCGAAGCTGCGGGCGGACTTGCGCACCTCTTCGGTTTCGGTGACGAGCATCCAGCCGAAATTAGCGTTGGGGTTATCGAGCCAGAACTGAACATCGGCGGTAAGTTCCGGCGTGGACTCGAACTGAACGGGATCGCCGATGCCATAGACGAACGCGGTGGAGCTGACGATGCTCGAAAAGTCCACGCCGACTCTTCCGCCGGGCGTGGCCCACGCCGCGCCGCCCACCGATCGATACGTCCAGGTCGCGTCGCCATCCGTCGCCGGAGCGCCGAGGCCGGGGCTGCCTTCTTCGATGGGGACTTTGTCGCCTTCGCCCCACGAGGTGAGGGTGCGGCGCAGGCCAAAGGTCGCTGGTGTGAGATCGACGGCGGGCTGGCGCACGATGTCGAGCATCAGCGACACGTTGTTGATGATCGATCCGGCGGGAATGACTTCGGAGAGCGAGAACTGGAGCAGGGCGCGATTGCGGTTCCCGTTGCCAGCGGTGCCGGCGTTGAAGAAATTGGCTCCGCCGAGATTGGCGTTGGGTTCCACCTGAATCAGCGTCGTGTCCGCAACGGGATTGAACGTGGCGACTTCGCTGTGAAGAGAAACGAGGCTCAGGGCAAGGACGAGAGCCGGGGCGCCGATGATACGACAAATCGGGAACTTCATGAGTGGCGGAACTTAGGCCAATTGGTTCAAGGATGCGAACTCGATTTCGAGCCGGCCACCGTCAGCGTCGCGTCAGCGGGTGACGTTCACAGGAATCCGACTTCGCCGCGAATGGCGGTGGAGACAGTGCTGGAATCCGCGACGGTGCCGCCCGCCAGCAAGCGCTGGCTTGCGTCCGCGTAGCCGGGGATAATCTGGTTGAGCTGGGTCTGCGACGCGCCGAGATGTTTGCGGATGATTTCGCCGAGCACGGAGCGGTAGTCCGTGTTGCGTTTCAGATAGCCGTTGGAGACGCCGAACATGGCGCTGGCGCTGTTGGCTCCGGTGAACCAGTTGAGCGCGTTGCCAGCGGCGAATTCGCCGGGCGTGTTCAGGTTGAACGCGCCGGATCGGATGCCCGCCTGGTATCCTTTCACTGCCCCGCCGGCAATCCACATGACGCCGGCTTCGGCGTGGTCCGTGCCGTCGTCGGCATTCTCAACGGTGGTGCGGCCGAACTCGGAGAGCGTGATGACGGTGAGGTTGTCCCAGGTGCAGCGATCCGCGTAGCGGGTGAAGAACTTTCTCAGGGCGTAGATGGACCACCCGATGGCGCGGTTCAGGTTCGAGTGCGGGCCGGTGACGCCGCCCTGGCCGCGATGTGTATCGAATCCGCCGAGCTCCGTGCCGGCGATGATGGCGTCCGTCTTGTTGAGGACAAGCGCTGCCGATTTGAGCTGGCTGAAGAATCTTTGGGTATCGGCGGAAGTATCCACCGCGTATTTGTTGAAGACATTGCTACCATTGGGGCGACGCCAGCCGCCGTTCTTCACGTTGGTCGTGGGGAAGAGATAGTAGCCGTCAGAGTCTCCGACGGGCGATCCTTCCGGCCGCCAATCCACGTCGCCATCGGTCTTGATGTCGTCGCGATAGATGTTGCCGTTCTCAGTGAAGTCCACCTGCGAGAACAGGCCGAGCGTGGATTGAAGGTTCTTGTATTGGAGGCCGAGGAGGTCGCGGCTCAACTTCGACGGAAACGGGTAACCGCCGGTGGTTGCCAGAGCGGCGTCGGCCTTGGCGTCGCCCGTGGGGGACGGAACGCTGAGCAGGTTGTAGCGTGTCGGGTCAGTAAGGTTGGTCATCGCCGCCTCGGATCCACGCAGGATGAGAGGGAGCGAAGACTGGATGGAGACGCCGGTCAGCGGCGCGGTGTTGGCCAGGCCGGACTGGATGATGGTGCGGTAGAAGATGCCGTCGTTGACGAGGTTATTGTTCGGGTTGCCGTTCTCCCAATACCGCTGCGAATCGAAGTGGGAGCGCGATTGCCTCGGGTAGGCGACGCGATGCACGAGCGCGAGGTCGCCGGCGTTGTAAACGGGGGCGAGGAATTTCAGCGAGGGATGCAGCGCGCCGAAGCCGTTGCCGAGCGGAATCGCGCTGGCGTAGCTGTAGGTGTCGTCGTCCGAAGCGCGCGCGGTGCCGCCGAGGTCGGAGTATAGCGTGGCGTCAAAGCATCCACCGACGCTGCTGTAGTTCGCGTCGGACCCGTCCTTGGGAATCCCGATCGACGGCCGGCTGGACGCGTATTGGGGATCGAGAACAGGGATGACGGAGTTCAGGGAATCGTTGGCGCCGCGCAGCCAGATGAAGAGGACTTTCTTGCCGTTGGTTCCGATGCTGCCGGAAGCGAGCGCGCGCTTCATGACGAACGGAATATCGGAGAGGCTGGCGAGCGCGGCGGCCACGCCGATCTTTGCGGAACGATCAAGGAACGCGCGCCGGGAGAGGACGTTGATGTGACGGTGTTGCATAGGGCGAATGGGCTTATTGTTCCTGGAAGCGTTGGAGGGTCATGAGCATGGCGACCATGGCGCGAACGCGCGTGTCGTATTGCGTCGCGTTGGTCAGGCTCGAGAAGGGCGAGGAGGACGCTCCGTCGTCCGAGGTGTTGAGGAAGTTGATGGCGTTGCCACGGTAGAGGTCGAGGTTCACCTTCCCTTCGCCAGGGTAGAGGATGGCAAGGAAGTAGTCCGCGACCGCACCGGCGTTGTTCCAACTGGCGGACGGAAGCTTCCTTTTCAGAAGCGCGACCGGGTCGGTGACGTTGTTGTTGCCACCGGAGATGCCGTCGGCCTTCGCAGGGGAGCCATTGGTCATGAGCGTGGTCTGGATGTAGCGAATGCGCTCGGCGAGCGTGCCAGCGCTGATCCATGGCGGGCCCGACTCGGGGTAGCCATCTGGCGCATCGCGGTCAAAGAGCCGCATGTTGCCCATGCGCACGAGCGGAGAGGAGCTGGAGGTGCGGCTGCGTCCACTGATGGAATAGCCATCCGTGCCGGCGGTGAAGGTTCCGTTGGTGTTCTCCGAACGGAGCGCGCGGATGGTGCTCACCGCGAATTCAACCGGCGTCTTGACCTTCTGCAAAGAACCGTCGTGGCCGCGGAAGAGGGCCGAGTTGAAGATGGTGCGAAGCACGGCGCGGATGTGTCCCTTCCGACCGTCGGGGCCCGGCGTATCCCAGGCGACGAGGCATTGGCGGACCAGTTCCGCTTCGGCGCTGCGATTGGGGTTGGCGTAGTTGTAGTAGGCGTATTCGGGCAGGTCCGTCGTGGTGGTCGGGTTCGGGAACTCGTCGTGAATGAACAAGCGGCAGAGTTTGATGCTGATGTATTCGGCGGTGTAGATGTTGGCGGAAAGACTCTGAATCACATCGTAGCCGTCCTGAATGCCCGCGTTGCCGATGCGGCGGGGAATCGCAATTTGGTAGGGCCGTCCAGCCCACGGTGCGCCGAGCCGAGCCGCGTAGAGTTTCGGACCGTTGGCGATGAGGTTGGTGCGATCCGCATTCGGATGCCAGGCGGAGAGGATGGGCGCGCGATTCGTGCCGTGCCAGTTGGTGTTGTAGCTGAAGGTCCAGACGCCGACGCGATTTGAAATGCCGCTGCCGCTGCCAGTCGGATAGAACCCGTAGGTTTGCGTGGTGGGGGCGAAGGGGTTGTTGATGTTCTCGCGATCCACCTGGTTCACGGTCCAGCCGGTCCACGCGCGGGACATGGCGGTGATGTCGAGCTGGTCGTAACCATTATCAACGCCCATGCAGTAGAGCTCGAAGAGTTCACGGGCGTAGTTCTCATTCGCGACGCGGGTGCCGTCGCCACGGCTTTCGACGGTGTCGAGGTAAACGATTTGCGCCGGGCTTTCGGCGTGGACTTTGAGCAGGTCGTAGAAGGTGCAATTCGGGCTGAGCAGGGCGTTGCGCCAGCCGGTGATCTCGCGATATTCCCAGTCGGAGGCGATGGCTTCTTCCACGGTGCCGTCGTCGTAGTAGCGATCGAAGTAATCCACGCTCTTGGAATGCTGGGTGACGAAGTGATTTTCGAGGAACTGGGTCATCACTTCGAGCAATTGTCGGGGCGAGCTGACGGCGTTGAGGATATACCAAGCCCGAAGATCGCTCAGGCTTCCACCTCCGAGGGATCGTGCGGTCACGGTTCCGTCATCCGGGCTGGGCCGGCCGAAGGTGTCGAGCCGGGCTTTCAGCGAAGCGGTGCCGCCGAAGGGGACGTCCGTTCGCACAAGCCCGGCCGTGGCGCTGCCGGAGAGTCGCGCAGTGAGCGTGCGGGTTTGCGATGGGAAGGTGTACCAAAAGCTCAGCGTATAGGTCTGGCCAGCGGTGACTCCAGCGATGGTGCTTTGGAAGACGGAATCACCGTTACCACCGCCGGCTGCGGTCGCGACCAGTCGAAGGCTGCCGTTGCCGGAGAACGAGCGCGTCGTGCTGATCGTCGAGTTCGTGAAGTCCGGGGTCAACGACCAGTCATTGGTCAACAAAGGATTCTCAAAGTTGCCATTCCGCAGGAGATTCGCTCCCGCTTCGGGAATGTAGCCCGCGACGAGTTTCGCGTCGTCGATATACACCTCGCCGGCTCCGCTGAGGTAAAAATAGAAGGTCGGTGTCGCAGTGGCGACGCCGGTGACGGTTGTGTAATACCATTGGGGTAGCGGGGGAGGATTCGCGTCGGAACCGATGACTCCGCCGCCGGAGAGCCGGATGTTGATGCGTGCGTTGCCTGAGTTCGGGCGCGGCAGATAGCGGAACTTCATGACGCACCAGTAGCCGTTGGTAAGTCCGGGAATGTTGGGTTGAAAAATCGCGTCGGCGTTTCCGGTTCCGGGACCGGTGGCGACGATTTGAAGACTGCCTGCGCCGGAGGCGACGGGCGCCGCGACCACGGTCGAGCCAGCGAAGTCGGCAGTACGGGTCCAGCCATTGGTGATCGAAAGTTCGAAATCACCGTTGCTCACCACGTTCGGCCCGAGATAGGTCGCGTAATTGGTGGTGATGACGGTGTTCGTCTCCGTGATGTTCGTCGTGTAGGAAGTATTAGTGTAGATGAGGCTGAGAGTGAGGTTATCGATCAACGCGCTGCCAGGGCCGGAAAGGTAGACGTAGAGCGTCGTGGCGGTGACCCGGCCGGTGACGGTTACGGAAGTCCAGTTCGTATCGAGCGCCGTGCTGACGCCGTTGGTCATCACGGTTGAATAACTATCCGGCAGCTCGGCGATGCCTTCCGGGGCGAGCTGTTCGTCGATGTAAGCCTGCGGTCCCATCGCGGCGACGCGTTGCAGTTCATCCGGCGTCGGGCCATAGGCGAGGCGATTCAAGACATTGGCGGTGAGGAGGGCATTGCTGCTCATCTGCCCCTGGGACAATTTGAAGAACTGGTTCGCCAGCGCGTTGGTGAAGGTCAGCGCGTAACCATTGGTGGTGATGTTGAGCAGGCTGGAATTGACCTCTGTGAAGGAGCCGACGGTCGTCCCGGCGCTGAGCTTGTTGGTCTCAAGGGCGGGAATCAGCAGACGCGGCCAGCTGACGGTTTTGACGCCGTTGGTGGAAACAGTGAGCTGGAGAGGACCGGAGGTGGCGGTGGCGGCGAACGTCTGGAGCTGGGCAAGAAATCCCACACAGACCGCCAAAACAAAAGTGCGTGTCTTCATAGAAGGCTTTGGAACGCAAATACAGTGCGATCGAACCCAAGATCTCACAAGTGAATAGTGGGTTACAACAGGCTCTGTCAGGGTGTTTTCTGCTAATCCATCCCATCTCGATACTCGTTCCGTTTGCGGGAATGGCTTCATTCGCCTACTATCCTCGGTGTCGCTCAATTGTAACATTCCGCCACGCATGCGTTGGTTCTTCGCACTGCTGAAGCTTGGGTTCGCTGGACTGCCGTTCAACGGACGTGGACAATCCTTTGCAAACGCGGTCGAGTTCGGAACGGTTACATCCCCTGAAATCACCGAGGCGTCCGGGATTGTGGCCAGCCGTCAGAACCCTGGCGTGCTCTGGACCCACAATGACAGCGGTTATCCTGGAAGCATTTTCGCGCTATCAACGAATGGCACTTCGCTCGGGCGTTATTACATTCCTACGGTCTTCTACGGCAATTTTGAGGACATCGCGGTTGGTCCCGGCTCCAGTCCGGGGCATCAATACATTTACCTCGCTGACATCGGGGACAACTTCACCAACCGTTCTTCGATCCGAATCTTCCGCTTCCCTGAGCCGGCGGTTTACCCGTACTTCTCCAATGCCCCGCCGATTCTCCCCGCAGTCGCGGTGCAAGAGATCGAGATGACTTATCCGGACAGAC
>CAMCCU010000318.1 GCA_945872975.1 Pedosphaera parvula Ellin514 | reverse complement strand
TGAACCTCAAGCCCTGCGAATGTCAGATGGCAAGCTTAGAGCGCGTGGCCGCTGCCCGAGAGACTGCACACTGGCGTGGTGTCCACCGCGCCAATCGTGTAAGTGCCGCCGCCGGCACAGACCGGGGTGCGGGCGATATAGGCGGTAGCGCCATACAGGTTCGCCGCAGTCGGCGTGGTCGCAGCGGTAGCGCGGCTTTCCAATGCCCAGTTGGCTTTGGCACCCTCTATCTGCTTGAGGTTGGCAATGCAGGCATTGGTTTGGGAGGCCGTGCGCGCACGCACAAAGTTGGGAATCGCGATCGCAGCCAGGAGGCCGATGATGGCCACCACGATCATGATTTCAACGAGGGTGAAGCCGGACTTACGGAGCGTATTGATCTTCATAACTATTTTTGTCTTTCACTTGCGGCGTGAACGAAAACAGTAGGCGGGTTATTTGTATTGCTGCACATCGTTCACAGATTGCCTACTGCCAACCGCAATCCCCCTTTAGCAGCGGAAATGCCAATCGATTTTCCTCTACTGGCCGGTGAAGAAGATGCGGAAGGACGAAGGCGCTCTGAAGTGGAAACCAATAGAAACCCTTTACTTATCAGGCATGGAACGGTGCAACGAGCCATCATTTGCCAATGGTCCTCCTAGGAAACAGAGCCTCCTGAGTTTTCACCTCGAAACGAGGTGCCCAACCTTGAATCAGATCACCTTGCCGATGCCTCAAACTTTGACATCACCTGCGCCGAACATACCTCAGAGTCACTGAACGACGCTCCGACGAAGCCCGTGTCACGGCAAAGCGTGCTCTGCCACGGTGCAGGTGGGCTTTTCAGCAACCGCGCGAATATCGTAGGTACCGCCACCGGGGCATTCAGGTTTGCGGGAAATCGTCTTGTCGGCTCCAAAGAGATCCCCATCACCCGGAACATCCGCATCGTTCTTCCGGTTCTCCAGCGCCCAGACCGCTTTGGCACCCTCGAGCGCCTTCAAGTTGGCAATGCACGCCTGTTTCGCGGAGGACTTGCGCGCCTTGATAAGATTCGGAATCGCGACAGCGGCCAAGACACCGATGATTGCCACCACGATCATGATTTCGATCAGGGTGAAACCGTTGCTGCGAGAAGGTCTAAATTGCATATGTATCTTTCGTTTTAGCTACCGAATCACCATCGCGAGGGCGACATCATTTGTTTGACTGACCTGAGACTAGTTATTTAAGGAGGCAAACACAATTTCAAAAGCGCCTGAGGCATCGGAACACGAGCATTAAACCACGAGGAATCCAAAAAGTTCCGTTCACTCAGAAACCAAACGCCCGACCGGCAGAGACAATCCAATCTAAACACGATTTACGAATAGACACCAAGCCACCGCTGTTCGATCCTTTGCCGCGCGCCGTCCAAATGGCCGGGTGCCTGCTGAACTATGAAGAGCGATTCACGCATATTTGTCGCCGGCCACCGAGGGCTGGTCGGCAGCTCCATTTGTCGGGAGCTCGAGAAGTCGGGGCACACCAATGTCATCACGCGAACCCGTGCTGAACTCGACTTGATGAACCCGGCGGCCGTCGAAAGCTTCTACACCGACGTCCGGCCAGAGCACGTCTTCGTTGCGGCTGCCAAGGTGGGCGGCATTCTCGCCAACGACCAACAACCAGCCTCATTCCTCTACGAGAATCTTCAAATCCAGAACAACCTCATCCATGGCGCCTGGCGTGCCGGCGTTACGAAACTCCTCTTCCTCGGAAGCTCCTGCATCTATCCCCGGCTCGCGCCGCAACCGCTCAAGGAGGAATCCCTGCTCACCGGGCCGCTCGAACCCACCAATCAGTGGTATGCGATCGCCAAGATTGCAGGCATCAAGATGTGTCAGGCCTACCGTCGGCAACACGGCTGCAATTTCATCAGCGCCATGCCGACCAACATGTATGGGCCCAATGACAACTACGACCTCCAGAATTCCCACGTCCTGCCAGCCCTGATCCGAAAGTTCCACGAAGCCAAAGCCTCAGCCTCACCCGCCGTCACCTGCTGGGGCACTGGCTCGCCCCTGCGCGAATTCCTCTATGCTGACGACCTCGCAAGCGCCTGCGTCTTCCTGATGAATCATTACAACGAAGAGCAGTTCATCAACGTCGGTTACGGCAGCGATGTGAACATCAAGCAACTCGCCGAACTCGTCGCTGCGACCGTAGGGTTTCAAGGAGAAATCCACTGGGACACCACCAAGCCCGATGGCACGCCGCGAAAGTTGATGGACAGCTCGCGACTCTTCGCGCTCGGCTGGAAACCGAAAGTCGATCTGGCGCAAGGAATCCACCTGGCCTACGCAGACTTCCTTCAACGCGCCACAATTCCCCGAACCTGAGACCGGTCCGGGTCTGGTCCAGTGACGCACAACGACGATTTGCGCCTTGCAGCATATCTGACCTTAACTAACCTGATTTCGTGTCATTTACTGACCGCCATTTCTTTTTGATCGCCGTGGTGCTTTACGGCATCAGTTCTCTGTACGCGATTTTTCTCCTGCGCCGCGGCTTTCGCGAGGATAACCGAATCAACTATGCCTTGCTGCTCGGGGGAGCGCTCTTCCACTCCTACGCGATGTTTCAGCGCGGCTTTTCACTCCAGCGTTGCCCCATCAACAATCTCTACGAAGCCACGATCTTCGTCGCCTGGACCATCGTCACCACCTACCTCCTGCTCGGCAGCTGGAAACGCCTGCGCTTCGTCGGCGCGTTTGCTTCGCCCATCCTCTTTGCCATTGGCGTCTTTGCACTCATGCCCAGCCTTGACCCGCCGCACGGCGATCAACCCGTCTTCACCGGCGGCTGGATGAGCCTCCACGCCGCGCTCATTCTCCTCTCCTACGGCGGCTTCGGCCTCAGCGCCATCGCGGCAGTCATGTATCTCACCCAGGAACATGATTTGAAGTTCAACAAGCTGCGCGCCGTCTTTTCCCTGATGCCCCCGCTCCAACGCCTCGAACTCATCACCGGTCGCTTGATGCTCATGGGTTTTGTCCTGCTCACTGCGGGCCTCGCCATCGGCGTCATCTACCTCAAGGAAACTCACGACGTCTATTTCAAAGGAGACACAAAAATCTTCTGGTCGATGCTGGTGTGGCTGGGCTGCCTGGCCATGTTAATCAGCCGCTGGCGCTTCGCCCAACGTGGACGCCGGCTCGCATGGGGCGCGGTGGCGATGTTCGCGTTCGTGCTCCTCACCTTCTGGGGCAGCAATCTTCTCAGCGGCATCCACAACCCGACGAACGAAGGCAATCCCACCGCCGGACAACGCCCATGATTCTCGTCCTCGGCCTCAGCCATCACACCGCTCCGGTCACTCTCAGGGAACGCTTCGCGTTCGCCGAGGCGCGCGTGCCCGCCACGCTCGCCCAATTACGCGAGTCCGGCCTTGTTGACGAAGTCGTAATTCTCTCCACGTGCAACCGGGTCGAACTGTACGTGGCTACAAGCCTCGAACCACGTCAGGCTTTCGAGGAACTCCACCAGTTCCTCGTGAAGATTCACGACTACCGCGATCCCATCACGGACGAAATCTACAAGCTGGCGGAACCCCAAAGCGTCGAGCACCTGTTCAGAGTCGCCTCCGGCCTCGAATCCATGGTCCTCGGTGAAACGGAAATCCTCGGCCAGCTCAAGAAAGCCTACGACCTCGCGCTCCAGCACAACCACACCGGTGGACTGCTGAACAAAGCCTTTCAGCGCGCCTTCAACGTCGCCAAGCAGATCCGCACCGAGACCAACATCCAACGCGGTGCCACCTCCGTCGCCGCCGTTGCGGTTGAACTCGCGGAGAAAATCTTCAGCTCACTGGACGACCGCCATGTCATGGTCATCGGTGCCGGCGACACCAGCGAAAAAGCCGCACGCGCCCTGCTCTCTCGCGGCGCGAAAAGCGTTCTGGTTTCCAATCGTTCCTACGAGCGCGCCGAAGCGCTGGCCAAGGAACTCGGCGGACGCGCCGTCGGCTTCGATTCGTGGGCGGATGAATTCCGGAAGATCGACATCGTCATCAGCAGCACCTCCGCGCCGCACTACGTCATCGACCGCGCCAAGCTCGCCCCGCTCATGGCGCTCCGCGACAACGCGCCGCTGCTGCTCGTCGATATCGCCGTGCCGCGCGACATCGATCCCGAGGTCAACTTTCTCGACAACGTTTACCTCTACAACGTGGACGACCTGCAAGCCATCGCCAGCGATTACCTCAAGCAGCGCAAAGACGAGCTCGCCAAGTGTGAAGCCATCATTCACGACAAGGCGCAGGGCCTGCTCGGCGCCCGGCGTCCCGCCAAGCCGGGCACCAATTCACGCCCGGCCTTCGGTCACAAATAGCACCGTGCGACCATTTATCCGCCTATCACTCCCGTGAGCAAAACCATCTTCATCGCAACCCGTGGCAGCGCCCTTGCCCTCGCGCAGGCAAACATGATCCTCGCGCAATGCCGCGCCGCCTTCCCGGACGAATCGTTCGACTTGAAGGTCATCAAGACCACCGGCGACAAACTACAAACCGCCTCGCTCTCCAGCGCGGAACTGCCCAAAGGCTTGTTCACAAAAGAGATTGAGGAAGCGCTCCTGCAAAATGAAGCAGACCTCGCCGTCCACAGCCTCAAAGATCTTCCCACGGAACTTCCGCGCGGACTGAAGCTCGGCGCCGTCACACGGCGCGCTGACGTTCGCGATGTCCTCGTCTATCGCGATTTGGAATCCATGGTCAACGCCACGGACTCCACCAAGCCCGTTCTGCAAACGAAACGCGGCTACCGTCCAAAGCTCACCATCAAGGCTCTGCCGCACGGTGCCACCGTCGCGACCAGCAGCACGCGACGCGCGGCGCAAGCCCTGGAACAACGGCCTGATCTGAACATTGTCCCCATCCGCGGCAACGTCGGGACGCGCTTGAAGAAGATCGCCGAACAGCCGGAGCTCGATGCGACCATCCTCGCCGCCGCCGGTCTGGAACGTCTCGGCTTTCGCATCACTTCGTCCGGGCAGTTGCAGGGCGAAGGCATCCCCGACGGACTCGGCGCGACCGCGCTCAGCATCAGCGAGATGCTTCCCTGCGTCGGCCAGGCCGCCATCGGGATTGAGATTCGCGAGAACGATCCTCGTCTCGAAACCATCTGCGCCAAGCTCAACCACTCCGAGACTCTTGCCTGCGTCACCGCCGAGCGCGCGTTCCTGAGCGCGATGGGCGGCGGGTGTCATCTCGCAGTTGCCGCCTACGCGCAGCTTGCAGGAACCGAACTCACGATGAGCGGCGTCTCCTTCCTCGACAGCAAACCTCGTCGCGGCGAAGCAAAGGCGACGGCTGACTCCGCTGAGAAACTTGGAGCGCAACTCGCGGCGAGCTTGAAGTCCTGATGCGGCATCGACGCTGATCGTCGCGCACTATTGCCCTCAAATCCCCGTTCATCCTAATCTCTCCATCGCACATGAAATCTACTGGAACCGTTTATCTCGTCGGCGCTGGTCCTGGCGACGCGGGATTGCTCACAATGCGCGGCGCTGAACTCCTTGGCCGCGCTGACGTCGTGGTTTACGACGCTCTCGTGAACACCGATCTGCTCCGCCTCGCGCCGAAAACCGCCGAGATCATTTACGGCGGCAAACGCGCGAAGGATCACGCTATTCCGCAGGAAGACCTGAACCAGCTTCTCGTGAAGAAAGCGCGTGAAGGCAAATGCGTCGTGCGGCTCAAGGGCGGCGATCCCTACGTCTTCGGGCGCGGCGGCGAGGAAGCCGAGGAAATCGCGGACGCCGGAATCCCGTTCGAAGTCGTGCCCGGCATTTCCTCCATCGTCGCGGGTCCGAACTACGCCGGCATTCCGCTGACGCATCGCGACCATTGCTCCAGCTTCACCGTCATCACCGGGCACGAAGATCCGACGAAGGACGAAACCGCGCTCGACTACGCACAGCTCGCGCGCACGCCCGGAACCAAAGTCGTTCTCATGGGCGTGGAACGCATCCGCCAGATCGCAGCTTCACTGGTGGAACACGGCATGGACAAGACCACGCCCGTCGGCATGATTCGCTGGGGCACCACCGGACGCCAGCAATCCATAGAAGGCACGCTTGGAACCATCGCGGACATCGTCGCGGAAAAGAAATTCACCGCGCCCGCCGTCACCATCATCGGCGGCGTCGTGAAGCTGCGGAAGAAATTGAACTGGTTCGAGCATCGTCCGCTCTTCGGCCAGCGCATCGTCGTCACCCGGACCCGCGAGCAGGCCAGCCAGCTCTCCACCCAGCTCAACAACCTGGGCGCGGAAGTCCTGGAGATTCCCACCATCAAGATCGAGATGCCGGACGAGAGACAGGCGCTGGTCGAAGCTTTTCAGGGCATCGGCGAGTACAACTGGCTGATCTTCACCAGCCCGAACGGAGTCACAAACTTCTTCAACCTCTTCTTCAAAGCGTTCGATGACATCCGCGCGCTCGGCAACCTGCGCATCGCTGCGGTCGGACCCGCGACCGCCGCCAAGCTGAAGGAGCTTCACCTCCGCGTGGACGTGATGCCGGAGGAATACATCGCGAAGAAAGTCGGGGCGGCGCTCAAGAAGTTCGAGGACATCGAGAACCTCCGCATCCTCCTCGCCCGCGCGCAGGT
>CAMCCU010000317.1 GCA_945872975.1 Pedosphaera parvula Ellin514 | reverse complement strand
AGCGGACGGTGATGGTCGAGGGTGTGAGGTTTTGGAGATACGGCCCGCGAACGACGTTGGCGAACGATGGCTCCTCGGCTGCAGCGCTGACCGCGAGCATTCCGCAAAGAGCGAACGGCAGGTGACCAAGATCGGTTCCGCCCCTCTTTGCCTTCAAAAAAATGTCCATAGGTGAATCTTCAGCTCACTTTCGTTTGGGAATGACGAAACAAAGAAAGCACGCCGTGCAGGATTGGGCAAGCGGGCCATGTAATAAATTTCCGGCGTTGGATTCCTCCCGCGTGTTTCTGCAATTCAATCCTGTTCATTGTCTTCTGTTTCTGTTCTGGTGGATGGAATCACAAGTGAATGGCTCTGGGTGGATTCCCATGTCCCGCCAAATAAGTTGGCTGGTCCGGGAAGACTGCCGAAGAAAATGAGTATGTTGTTTAGATGTTCATCGTCGGCCCATGTCGTGAAATGCGGCTATCCGCCGTTCACCGCCCATTCCCACGTCCGGTCCTGTCACGCCCGCCTCTCAAACAGCCTTTAACCAAAAATCTCCTGGAACTAACAATGAAAACTGCTGAACGGATCCAACCGGGCCAGTCGCCTGTCATTAAGCCGACTCCATTTCCTAGCCAGACGTTCTGCCTCCGCCTCCGACACGCCTTGTGGGGATCAACTTTGGGTCTGGGCCTGGTGATGTCGGCGCCCGCTGCTTTGCTTGACGTGTGGCGCGCGGACAGCCTCAGTCTCCTCGGCGACGGCGACACGGTGTCAGCGTGGACGAGCACGGATAGCCGCACGGCGAATCCGGCCGCGGGAACCGGCATTCCCGTTTTCAAACGCAACGTCACCCCGGCCGGCGGGCCGGCGGTGCGCTTCAATCGCAATCGCATGGCGGTCGCGAGCAGTCCCGTGGGCGGGCGGACGGCGTTTTCCATCGCGCTGGTGTTCCGCGCGGATGCGGTCGGAGCAAGTGACTCGGCCGCGAATTGGTACGGCAAGAGCGGTCTGATTGACGCCGAGCAGGGCGGGGTGACGGCAGACTGGGGTACGGTGCTGACCGAGACCGGCAACGTCGGCATCGGCATCGGCGCGGGCGACACGAGCCTCTATTCCACGGGCGGGTCGCTCGTCGATGGCGCTTATCATGTCGCGGTCTTCACCTGGGGCGGCGGCATGCAGGCGGTGTATGTGGATTCGCGTCCGGTGGTGTCGGTCGCTTCGGCGGTCGCGGCGCGGAACCAGGCGAGCTTCTCCTTCGGCGGCATCCACACCGATGAAGGCGCGGCGAACCGCCGCTTCGTCGGCGACATGGTGGAGGCGCGCTTCTATGACACCGCACTCTCATCGCTCGAAGCGAGCAACGTCATCGGCGAACTGCGCGCCACCCACATTCTCGCCAACATTCCGCGCATCTTTTCCTTTGCTGCGAACACCAACTTCCTCTACGCCGGCCAGTCGTTGACGCTGGCGTGGGCGGTGTCGAATTCCACCGACGTGGTCATCAACAACGGCATCGGCTCGGTCACGCCGTCCAACAGTGTCGTGCTCTCGCCGCTGGTCACGACGACGTACTCGCTGACGGCCACGAACACGAACGGATTTCGCACGGCGCAGTTTACCATCGCGGTCGATCCGGGCATCCCGACGGCATTCAACTTCTCGACGAACACGGCGTACAACACGGCGGTGGGCATCACGCTGCGCGGGTCTGATCCGCTGGGCAGCAATCTCACTTACGCCATCGCGACGCCGCCGGCGCACGGCACTCTGAGCGGCACGCCGCCAAACATCAGCTACCTGCCCGCGACGAATTACGGCGGGCTGGACTCGTTCACCTTCAAGGTCAACGACGGCGCCTTCGACTCCGCGCCCGCGACGGTGAGCCTGAACATCATTCCGCCCGCGCTGCCGCCGACCGGGGTCACATTCAGCACCACGAACATTTCTTCTAGGGCCGGCCCGGGTGCATTCCTCGCCACCGCCCAGGCCATCGACCTCAACAACCTTTATGGCGACTCGCACACCTTCACGCTCGTTCCGGGCGCGGCGGACAACTCGAAGTTCACACTCACGGGCGCGTCGCTCTTCGCCGGACCGACGTTTGCCGGCGGGCCGGGCGTGTCCTTCCTCCTGCGCATCGTGGCCACCGACAGCACGAGTTTCAGCGTCACGCAGGATGTCAGGCTCGTGGTCTTCGACGTCGCTCGGACCGTGGTGCTCAACGAGATCCATTACAACCCGTCGTTCAATCCGGTGCGCGAATCCTTCATCGAGATTCATAACGACACGGACGCATTGGTGGATCTCTCAAACTGGCGCGTGCGGGGCGGCGTGGACTTTTACTTCCCGCCCGGCACCTTCCTCGCACCGCACGCCTTCGCCGTGGTGGCGGAGGCTCCGGCCACCATTCAGTCGCGCTACGGAGTCACGGCCTTCGGTCCGTGGGCGGGCGGACTGAAAAACGAGGGCGAAGAGGTCACGCTGCGCGACGCGGTGAACAACACCGTGGACAAGGTGGATTTCAAAAACGAATTCCCGTGGCCCATCGCCGCCGACGGCAACGGCCCGTCCGCGCAACTGGTGAACGCCGCGCTCGACAATAATCTTGGCAGCTCGTGGCGCAGCGCGCCGCCCACGCCCGGCGCGACCAACCTTGTCTTCTCCACCAACGCCGCGCCGAACCTCCGGCAGGTCAATCATTCTCCGAACTCACCGCGCTCCACGAACCAGGTCACCGTCACCTGCAAGGTCACCGACCCGGACGGCGTCGCTTCGGTGTTGCTCGCCTACCAGGTCGTCACGCCGGGCAACTACATCCCCGCCACGCTGCCACTGACGACGGCGCAGATGAACAACCTCAACACCGTGCCGATGACCAACGCGCTAAACCCCGCGTTCGAACTTCCGGCCAACTGGACCACCGTCGCGATGCACGATGACGGCGTGAACGGCGACGCTGTGGCCGGCGACGGCATCTACTCGGCGTTGCTGCCGCAGCAGGCCCACCGCACGCTGGTTCGATACCGCATTACCTGCACGGACCTGCTCGGAGCGTCACGCCGCGCGCCCTTCGAGGACGACCCGTCGCTGAACTTCGCCTACTTCCTGTATGACGACCTGCCGAACTACCTCAGCTTCACCGCCGCGTCATTGCGAACCCTGCCCATCTTCAGCCTGATCACGCGCGATGCGGATCTGAACCAATGCACGGCGTGGTTCAACGGTGCCGACCAGATAACCGCGCAGACCATCAACGGCGTGAAGAACGAAGCCCGCTTCTTTTTCAACTGGGAGGGCGCGATGGTTTATGACGGCGAAGTTTACGACCACATCCACTACCGCCTGCGCGGGGCCAACGGCCGCTACCACAACGGCAAACGGAGCCTGCGTTACAAATTCAACGACGGCCGCGCGCTCAACGCGAAGGATCAGTATGGCAAATCCTTCCCCACCAAGTGGAGGGAGCTCACCACCGGCAAGGGTCAGAGCAATCGCGGCGGGGAGCAGTTCGCGCTCAACGAAGTGGTGAATCTCTTCCTCTGGAACAAGGTCGGCGTGCCCGCGCCTTCCACGCTGCACTTCCACTTTCGCGTCATCCGGGGCGCGAGCGAGGCGGGGGCAAACCAGTACTCCGGCGACTTCTGGGGCTTGAACTGGGCGCAGGAAAAGTACGACGCCAGTTTCATGACCGCCCACGACCTGCCCAAAGGCAACTTCTACAAGCTCGTGGACAACCTGTCCCCGAGTCTCCAAGAACAACGCTACCAGGGCGCGTTCGCTCCGACCAACGGCGCGGACCTGTTCAACGTGGAGAACAACCTCACCGGTTTCCAGAGCACGGACTGGCTGAATGCGCACGCGAACTACACGAACTGGTATCGTTACTTCACCATCGCCAAGGCCATCCGTCATTACGACACCTGGCCCAGCGCGAACAAGAACGGAGCCTATTACTTCGAGCCGCTCTACGGTGCGTCGAACAGCTTCCTCGGGCGCATGATGCAACTGCCTTACGACAGCACGGACACCTGGGGGCCGACGTGGAACAACGGCGACGACCTCCTCTACAACGGCATCTTCGCCTCCGGTGCCTCCGGCGGCGATCAGGGCCAGAATCCCGAGATGCAGAAGGAGTATCGCAACACCGTCCGCGAAATCCGCGCGCTCCTCTTCCAGCCGGATCAAATCAACGCCATCATCGACGCGCACGCCGTGCCCATCACGCCGGTCGCGCTGGCGGATCACGCGCGGTGGTCGAACGCGCCCGCGCCCGCCAGTTACATTTCGCTGAGCATCCCGAGTTCACCCGGTGTCACCGGCGGTCTGCCTGCCTATCAGCAGGACATGAAGAACTTCATGTTCAACGGTGGCAACAATGCCTGGTGGATCGACGGTAATTCGGTCGGGGCCGGCGGTTGGGTCACGATTCTCGACGCGCAGGCTGCCGACACCGCGATCCCCAACACGCCGACCATCACCTACGCCGGCTTGCCGGGTTTCCCAGCGGACGGATTGCTCTTCCAGTCCTCGGCGTTCGGCGATCCGCAGGGCGCGGGCAGTTTCGCGTCGATGCAATGGCGCGTCGCCGAGGTCAACCCCACGAACACGGCCACTACCAGCCTGCTCAACCTCAAGCTCGAATGGGACGCGGCGTTTGCCTCCGGCGAACTGCCGGTCTTCAACAACCAGTTCAGCTTTCCGTCCGCCTATATTCAGCCAGGCCGCGTCTATCGCGCCCGCGTCCGCCACAAGGACAACACCGGACGCTGGAGTCGGTGGTCGGACTACTTTCAGTTTGTCCCGACACCGCCGGAGACCGTGGTCGAGCTGCGCGGGAACCTGGTCTTCTCCGAGATCATGTTCAATCCGCCGACGCTCGGCGCGGTGGATGGCGACGGGTTTGAGTTCGTTGAGCTGAAGAACATCGGGACGAACACGCTCACGCTCGGCGGCCTGTTCTTTTCGGCGGGCATCAACTTCACCTTCCCGAATGGCACCACGCTCGCGCCGGGTGCGACGTTCCTGCTGGGCCGGAATGCGGCCGCCTTGCAGCTCAAGTATCCGGGCCTTCTCGTGAACGGCATTTACTCGGGCAAGCTGGACAATGACGGCGAGACGCTGACCATCCGCCATCCGCAAGGCTTCGACGTGCTCTCGCTGGCCTACGCCGATGTTGCGCCGTGGCCGCTCACGACGGATGGCTTCGGCTTCTCGCTCGTGCTGGTGGATGCCGGGGCGGAACTCTATCGCGCGAGCACGCAAGTTGGTGGTTCGCCGGGCGCGAATGATCCCGCGTCCACGATTTCCACGGTCGTCATCAACGAAGTGCTGACCAGCTCCACGCTGCCGGATGTGGACGCGATCGAGCTGCGCAATCCCACGGCGTCGCCAGTGGACGTCAGCGGCTGGTATCTCACCGATGACGACAAATTCCCGTGGAAGTATCGCTTCCCGATCGGTTCCGTGATTCCTGCCGGCAGCTTCCTCGTGGTCGATGAAGCGCAGTTTAATCCCACGCCGGGCATCGGCGCGAGCTTCGCGCTCAGCTCGCTGGGGGATGATGTGTATCTGTTCTCCGGCAATGCGAACTCGGAGCTCACGGGCTACACGCACGGCTTCCAGTTTGGCGGCGGGCAGACCGGTGTTTCCTTCGGACGTTACGTGAACAGCGCGGGCGACGAGCAGTTCCCGGCGCAGGTGACGCGATCGTTCGGCAGTGCGAACGGTTCGCCTCGGGTCGGTCCGGTAGTTATCAACGAGGTTCACTACAACCCGCTTCCGGGCGGCGTTGAGTTCGTCGAGTTGCTGAACATCAGCGGTACCAATGTCTCGCTCTTTGACCCGGCGTTCCCGACGAATCGGTGGAGCGTGAATGGATTGGGTTACACCTTCCCTGAAGGTGCCACGCTCGCGCCTGGACAATTGATGCTCGTCGTTGCCGGTGATCCGGAGCTCTTCCGGACGAAATACAACGTGCCGCAATCTGTGGGCATCTTCACCCCGGTGACGGGCAGCCTGCAGGATAGCGGCGAGCGTCTCGAACTGCTCGCGCCCGATGCGCCGACCACGAACGGCACGCCGTTCTACGCCGTGGACACAATTCGCTACAACGACCGCCACCCGTGGTCGCCAGCGGCGGACGGAGCCGGTGCTTCGCTGCAACGACTCGTGGCGAATGCTTACGGCAATGAGCCGACGAATTGGACGGCGGCGGTTCCCACGCCGGGCTTCTTGCTGCCCGATGGTGTCAGTCCGACCATCACCGGCCAGCCCGTGGATCGTTCGGCTATCGCGGGCCAGGTCGGCACGCTTGCAGTGACCGCCACCGGTCCCGGACCGTTGTTCTATCAATGGCGCTTTGGCAACGATCTGCTCGCGGGCGCCACGAACAGCGTGTTGATTCTTCCCTCGGTGCAGCTCAGCCAGGTGGGCGCCTACAGCGTGGATGTGTTCAATGCGTTCGGCGTCGTCACGAGCGCGAAGGCGAATCTGGCCGTGTTGATTCCAGCGCTGTTCACGCAACATCCGCAGAGCCTCACCGTGCGTCCCGGCACGAACATCGTCCTCACTGCCGCGGCCTCCAGCCGCACGCCGTTCACCTTCCAATGGCGTTTCAATGGCACGCCCATTCCGGGAGCGACGGGCACG
>CAMCCU010000316.1 GCA_945872975.1 Pedosphaera parvula Ellin514 | reverse complement strand
CGGCTATCTCTACAAGGAAATCGCCGAGGTCCTCGCCATCAGCGTGCCCACGGTGAACACCTACATCCGCCGCATCTACGAGAAGCTTCACGTCCGCTCGCGCGCCCAGGCCGTCGCCAAGTACGCGCACCTCGGCACCCGGGAAACACAGCCGCCGAAGCGCGCCTGAGCTTCAGTGCGAGGTATGTTCAGGCGCGCTGCGCCTGAACCGCGCCGCGAATCAGCGGCGCGCGGTGAACATGTCCAAACGCGTGTGAGTTCGTGGCCCCTTCCGCCCGCTGATGCGCGGGCGAGGCCGCCGCAGCGCGGCAGGCCCTCCCTCCGAGAATCACTTCAACTTCGGTGGCGCGGGAATCTCGTTTACGAACCGCAGCGCCTCCTCGATCAAAATCTCGCCCGTCTTCTCACCCAGACACGTCCGCGACACGTAGTCGTATGTCTTGAAACTGCTCCAGTCCACGCGCGTGAGAATGTAGCCGAACGCATCGTTGCAGAGACCGAAGAGCAGATTGTGTTCACCGCGCATGTTGCGCTTGAGATAGAAGCCGATGTTCGGCAATGCCTCACCGGGAACCGTCAGGATCTGCGCGTTGCCGATGTTCAGCAGATTGAACTGGGTGGTGGCGTTCGTAGCGCCCTTTGATCCCAAGCCCAGCGGCGACGACGCCATCACCGCCCGCAACTGCGGTGAATCGATCGGGAACGAAATCGTCCGCGCTTCGCACAGCAATTGCGGCGACTTCTGTTCCGGGGACTTCATCACAATGCGAAGCGCCTCATCGGCAAGCTGGTTTCCGATGCGCACGCACTCCGCCCAGTCGCGCGCCTCCTTGCCCTCCGGCAATCGATTGTCCGCCGTCACCATGCCGCCTTGCGCGCTGTTCATGAAGATGCCCACTCCCCCGCCCTTCTCCAGCAATCGATCATACAACGGCCCGACGAGATCCGGACTGCAAATCCCCTGCGACGAACCGATCACCTCCGGATGCACCGCGTAGTTCACCAGCGTGGCGAACGCCTTGCCGTCCGCGCCGATCGCCTGAATGACGTGACAGCGCGGATCGTAAAGCCGGTCCGCGTAGTAGTTGTAGGCGATCTTTCCTTTCGCATCACCGGACGCGATGCGCAGGCTCGCGGGCTGCAGCTTCGCCAACGCTTCGTTGATCGCTTCCGCCATCCGCGCGCAGACCGAATCGAGATATTTCAAATCCGCCGCCGTGCCACCTTTGCCATCCGGAAACCCATACGCATCCGGCGCGCTGTGCGTGTGGGTGGCGCCGATGAGAATGTTCTCCGGCGGAATGCCCTTCACCAGCGCGCGAACTCTGTTCCCGAGCGCGGCGGGGAATCCGAGGAAGTCCGCGCTCACGATCGCGACCTTCGTCGCATCATCCGCGAGCACGAGGGCGCGGACGTTCAGCTCGCCCGCCTTCTCCTTCGCCGGCTTGGACGGCCCCATCCCACCGGACACCGGGAGGAGCGGATCGGGCGTAACAACTCGAACAGCAATGCCTGCGCGAAATTCTGCAAAGGCCGTGTTCGCGATGCAGAGGACGGCAAGGAGACTGAGAAGCAACGGATGGTTCATAAATTTAAAAGGAGTGAACGGCGGACACAACTTGAGCGGCATTGGTCATTGGTCATTCAAAACGTCGGCCCCAGTTGCCATGGCGCAAACTCCTCGTCGCCCAGGCCCGCCAGCTCGCTCTTCGTCTTCTCGCCGCTGGCCACGGCAATGATCTTCTCGAAGATCCGCCGGCCGACTTGCTCCACGGTTTCCGTCCCGTCGAGAATCGTCCCGGCGTTGATATCCATGTCCTCCTCCATCCACTGATAGAGCGCGCTGTTCGTCGCGACCTTGAGGCACGGCGCCGGCTTGCAGCCGTACACGCTGCCGCGGCCCGTCGTAAACACGCCGACATTGCACCCGCCCGCCACCAAGCCCGTCATGCTCACCGGATCGTAGCCGGGCGTGTCCATGAAGCAGAAGCCGGGCGTCGTGATCGGCTCCGCGTATTGATAGACCGCAGCGAGCGGTGATTGACCACCCTTCGCCACCGCGCCGAGGCTCTTCTCGTAAATGTTCGTCAGCCCGCCTTCCTTGTTGCCGTGCGACGGATTGTTGTCGATGGACGCGCCGTATTGCTTCGCGTGGTTTTCCCACCAACGTATCAGCGCCACCAGCTTCTCGCCGACCTCCCGCGACACCGCGCGCCGCGTCAGCAGATGTTCCGCGCCATAAATCTCCGGTGTCTCCGCCAGCACGGACGTGCCGCCGTAGCGCACCAGTTCATCCGACGCCACGCCGAGCGCCGGGTTCGCCGTGATGCCGCTGTTGCCGTCCGACCCGCCGCAATTCTCCGCCAGAATCAATTTGCTGATCGGTTGCAGCGAACGCCGCAATTCGTTCGCCGTCGGCAGAAGTTTCAAGACCGCCGCCACTCCAGCTTCGACCGTCTTTCGCACGCCACCCGTCGATTGGATGTTCATGAAGGCGGGCGCAATCTCACCCACTCGCACGGCGTCGAGCTGATAAGTCTGTCGCACCGCATCCACTTGGTTTACCTCACAGCCAAGGCCGATCATGACGTAGCCGAAAATGTTCGGATGCCGCGCAATGCCAGCCAGCACGCGCTGCAACACGCGCTGCGGCTCGCCGGGGTCCATCGCACAGCCGCCTTTGTGCGTGAACGCGATCACGCCGTCCACGTTGGGGAAGTCGCGCTGAAACTCCGCTGCGCGAAACCGGTCCCGCACGTAATGCGAGACCGACGCCGAGCAGTTCACGCTGGAGATGACGGCAAGATAGTTTCGCGTGCCGACGCGGCCATTCGGACGAGCGAAGCCGTTGAAGGAACGCATCTGTTCCGCCGGATAAAACTCCACCGGCCGCGCATCCGCACAGAAGGCGTAGTCGCGACCGAAATCGCGCATCACCACGTTGTGCGTGTGAACGTGGTCTCCGGCGCGAATCATCGAAGACGCGAAGCCGATGGTCTGGCCGTACTTGGTGATGGGTTGCCCTTCCCCGATGTCCTTCAGCGCAATCTTGTGTCCTGCGCCGATGGTTTGCCGGACGTGCAACGAGCGAGCGCCACGCAACTCGTCGCCCGCCTTCACGGTGCGCTTGAGCACGGCAACGTGGTCGCTCTCGCGCAGGACGATGGCGCACTCGTCGAAAAGTCGTTCGGCCATGCGCGGAAGCTAAAGACTCCACGTTGTCAGGTCAAACCATCGCCCGAAGGAAGGAGTTCGTGGATGAGTTCTGCTGCACGAAGCTGCCTAACCTCCAGCCAAAAGGAAAAGGCGCGCGATGGGTAAACCAATAAACCACCGCGCGTCTGTGGTGACGGGCAGCGCCGCTCAAGGCGACGCCGTCCGCCGTTTGGATCGGCCGCTGCGATGGAAGCTTTAGGGAAATCTTCGTGGATGGATGTTCCGGCTCATTTCATCCGTTCGGCGGTGACATTTTAGACTCAGATAGCGCGAGCCCCGTTCTATCACTTGTCATTCAGCAGCCGCGTAATTACACTGCGCACGATTTTGGAAGGGTGGAGAATCGCTCCTGGCGCAAGCCGGGGGAGGAAAGTCCGAACTCCATAGGGCGCGATGCCGCGTAACCTGGTCTTTGCGGATCGGGATACACGCGGGAGGAACAGCCGAAAGGCTCTCCGACGGAGAGTGCCACAGAAAACAAACCGCCGCCGCGGCTTCGGTCGCAGCGGTAAGGGTGAAAAGGCGGGGTAAGAGCCCACCGCCCGTTGAGTAATCAACGGGGCACGGAAAACCCCATCGGGTGCAAGGCCAAATAGGGAACCACGAGGCGGCCCGCTTCAGTTTCCGTTTCGACGGAATGGGTTCCGGGTACTGGCTGCTTAGACAAATGATTCTCTCCCTGGCCGGGTTCGCCCGGACGGGCAGACAGAAATCGGCTTATAGCCCTTCCAAAATCACTTCTTTCCAAAGGCCGCCCTCCGGCGGATGCCGTCTCCAAGGGAACATCGCTCCAGAAAAAACGAAAGGCCGGACAACAGGTCCGGCCTTTTCACACAAAACACACTTGAGAACCAAGCGCGTCACACGAGATGAGATTACCGAAACCCCCGTCCCCAACCAGTCACCAGTTATGGGGACACTCCGGTAACGCCAGGATACAGGCGCTCATTTGCGAATCTGTCTCAGGTGTTGCGGGCCGGCTTCATGGCGGATGTAGCGGTGCCAGACGAAGATCAAATCGAACAGCAACGCCGCCAGCCACCACAGGGCGAGAAACCCCGCCAAGGCCATCGCCACGGGCCAGATCGACGGCGGGTCTTCCTTCTTATGCTTCAGCAGCACGAGGATCATCACGGTCGCCGTGCCACCGCCCCAGAGCAGCAGCGGCTTCATGCCTGCACGCGGCTGCAACCTGCTCCACCATGCGACGACGACGCTGAGCAGACAGACGAAACCTATGGTCGCCGCCGTCAGGATGGCTTCGTCCACCTCGACGAGGCCTGCTTGTTGCAACAAGAACCCCGGCAGCGCTGCGAGAGCTTCGCGCGTAGGGACGGACGCACACCGCCAGTAAAGCGCGCTGAAGGCGCAGAACAGCATGATGGCGATCCCTATCCACTTTTTCGACCCTCGCTGACGAGGGTTGACCAGACGCGGGATGCGCGCCAGCAGCGTCAGACCAGCCATGAGAAAGGCAACGCCTGCGACATCACCGATCAACCTCCCGGTCAGCACGCTCATCTGGTTGAACTCCAGAACGGCCCGCTCCACCGCGTACACGCCCGCGAGCAAAAGCATCAGCGGCATGCCGTAGGAGACGAGGTAGGTGACCAGCCAGACGAGTGACTTGTTGCGCGGCGGCTTCGTGTGCTTGGACGGCTCCTTCACGACCGTGTCGATGAAGTGATCGAAGACGGTGGAATCATTCCAGTAGTCATTATGGGCCTTGCCCGGCATGTAATATCGGGAGAAGCCATGGTCATCGTCCGACGTGAAATCAAACGCTGTCACGCCCTTCCGCTCCAGCCAGTCTCGGGCGGTGTCCAGCTTGAAGCCAACCGGATCTCCGAAGTCGTAGTAATTGCACCATTTGATCTTCCGCGCTGGAGCATAGGCGCAGGCTCCACCGTAAGAGAACAAGTCGCTCCACATCACGATGTGCTTGTCGATCGGCGAGCCGATGGTCATGTAGCCCCGCACCTGATTCAGCCAGCGCGGCGGCTGCTTTTCCCACATGGCCTTGAGCAAGCCGAGGAAGGAAACAACCGTGCCCTCGCTGTGCGCCACGATGTAGATGTCCGCGTCCGGGTGAGCCGCATTCAACCTCTCCATCAACGAATGAAACCGCCCGACGATCCGGTCCCGCATCCGCTCGAACTCCGCCACCACCTGCACGTCATTGATGTAGTCGGAGAGAATCTCGTTCAGGCTGAAATCCCACAACCCCGCCTTTCTCGCGAGAAACATCATGCTTTCCAGCAACCCGATGGTCTCCACCATCTCCTCGACGACACGGCTGGCGAGGTGATAGTTCACACCACTCTCTCCTCCAGTGGTCGTGCCTTCCAATCGCTCCACTGCGCGGCTCGCCCATTCCTTGGTTTCCTCCAGCAGATAGCCGCGACGCACAGCACTCCGGGGAATGTCCGCCCAATGAACTTCGGCGAACGCGAAGGGCTGCTGCGCATCGGCATCTCCGCCGAGCTTCAAGGGAACCGTGCCCGCATCGAATCGTCCGAGCGGCACCCGAACCTCCCTGCCGTAGTTTCGACTGAACTGCGCAACCAATCCCAGAATTGTCCCGTTGCGAACCTGATCGCCAATTCCATGGACAGCCACGACGATTTTCAAACGTTGCGCGGGAATTGCTCCAGTTTCGGATGCGGGTGCTGCGGCAGTAACACTCATGGGCCGAATCATGCGGCTGCCAAAGGTCAGCGGTCAACCCAGCCGTGCAACGCGGTTCGCGCCAAGCGAATCAGCCGACGCGAAACGAGATGCGCTTGATCAGTTCGCGACCGAAGCAGTTCTGAAGACGATCGAGAATCTCCTTGCGACGATAGCGCACGATTTCATCCAGCCACACGCTGCTGTCCACCGTGACGAAAAGCGTTCCCTTGTTCACGCCCGTCGGCTGCGCGTGCGCCGCGATGGTGGGATCGATCGAGTGCTGCCAGACGCGAAGGATCTCAGTCTCCCCCTGACGTTGCTCCATGCGGAGCTTCGAAAGAATCTGCGGGAGCACATCACCCACCGCCTTGGCGGGGCGCTCGCGGATCTTCTCCAGCGGCGCGAGATCAATACCACGAAAGTCTGCAAGCGCACGCTCTCGGGCGGTGCGCTTCGGCGGGCCGAGCGGCGGATTAAATCGTGGTCTAGGAAACATGTTCTCGAATCAACAATGCTCAATAACCAAGGTCCAATGTCCAGAACGAGATGCTCCGTTGGTCATTGAACATTGCGGCATTGGTCATTCACGACCTCTCACGATTCCGTCGTGTTCTCATCCAGCACGAGCACACCGTGCGGCGGCAGGTCGTAATTCCCGGTGAACGTCTTGCCCGTGAGGAAATCGTGCATCGGCTTGTAAAACGGGATGCGCACCGGGGAATTCTGGTGGTTGATGAGGAAGAAAATCTTCGAGTTCCCCTTCTG
>CAMCCU010000315.1 GCA_945872975.1 Pedosphaera parvula Ellin514 | reverse complement strand
GCGTTGATGACTTCGGTGAAGCCCTTCACGCGAAGCTGGCACGACTCGGCCTGCTTGAAGTGGAGCACGGCAATCTTGCCGCCCGCCTCACCGAGCGCCTCGATCATCGCGCGCCCCGCTTCCTTGCCGCCGCCAAAATTGTCGGTGGCGATCTGCGTGACGATCTTCACCCCGGGTTCGTTGCACGGAATGTCCACGGTGAAGACGGGGATGCCGGCTGCGTTGGCCTCCTGAATCACGGGAATGATAGACTTGGAATCGCACGGGCTCAGCACGATGGCGCTGACCTTCTTGACGATGAAGTCCTTGATTTGATTGCCCTGCTTGGCGACGTCCTTGTCACCGCTGACCACAATCGCCTCGTAGCCGCGCTTCCGGCCCTCCGCGGTAATGTTGTCGCCGATGACTTTGAAGAACGGGTTGTCGAGCGTGAGGAGGGACACGCCGATGGTGCCTTGCGGCTTGGCGGCAGTCGGCTGTGAAGTTGCCGTGGTCGCAGGTTTGTCGCCGCACCCGGTCAGGAGCGCGAGCGTGCTGACGAGGAGGGCGAGTAGAGTTGGTTTCATAACAGGTTTGTCGAAGCGTGGTGGATGGTCGGTTTTACAGTTTCCCGGTCTTCAAAAACTCGTGGCGCACCGGCGCGGTGACGCGCTGGCCCGTGGTGGAGACGAACGTGACCTGGCCCGGTGTGAATTCGAGCGTCCGCACATTCTCGAAGCCGGCCGGAATCTTCGCCACGCCCTGGATGTAGTTCACCGCGGCTGGCTTGTTGGCGGTTAACTCGACGGCGGTGGCCACGCCTTCCTTGGTGAGCAAGTTCTCGCGGGTCGAAGCGGCGAGACCGTCCGCAAAATACGCAGTGACGTCCTCCAGCCCGAGACAGTTGTTGCGGCCATTCCACGGATGGCCGTGGCGCCCGTGATTTTCCATCCAGAACACCGTGCTGTTCAGCACGGCGGGATCTTTCAGCGCGAACCAGAGGTAACCGGCCTCGGCGAATGTCGCGGTCGTCCAGGCCGGGCCGCCGGTCTTCTCCCACGGCTCGTTGGCGAGCTGGATGAGATCCGCGTAGCCGTAGCGTCCGGGCAGACGCGTGAGGTCGGCATCGGCTGCGCCTTTCCAGGAGGAGGGAACTTTCGTCAGATCGGTCCACTTCGCGCCGGGCAGCAGCGCTTGATACTCCCGCTGCTTCGGATCGCTGAACAACGACGGACACGTCATGCCGAAACGGAACGCGCTCGTCGCGATGCGCACCGCGCCCTCCTTCTCCGGCATCGCCAGCGTGGCGTGATGCCCGAGCGGGACGCGTCCGGCGAAGCCCTCGATGGTGTGCCGTGAATAGACCGCGTTCTGTCCGTCGATCAGCGAGAGCTCCTTCGTCACGCGCCCTTTGCGGACTTTCGTGTCGATGGCCGTCGTGAGCGTCGTCACGTCGCCAGCTTTCTTGGTCCCGACAAACTTCCACGCGTCGCCGACGATCTCTCCGTGCGGCGGATGCTTCTCGCCCGAGACGGCTTCGGAATTTCCGCCGAAGGGCAGGCAGAAGAAATCTCCCCGCAGCGTGACCAGCACTGGCGCGGGCATCTTCGACGGCTTTTCGTCCTGCCACGGAGTGATGTGATAAGGCCGCACGGGCTGGGCGCTGTCGCGGAAGAAGGTGACGGGGGCCATGTGACCGCCGAGTTGGGTCACCGCGACTTCCACTTGTTTGGTGGCGACGACGTAGCTGGGCTGCGAGTGCATGGTGCGCAGCTTCGCGGCATCTGCACCCGAGGCCACTGCGGTGGCGGTGATAAGCGTTCCGGTCATAACGATGGAGAGCGGGAGGTTCATAAGAGCGAATTGAGATGGTTAGGCGATGACGTCGTGGACGACATGACCGAACACGTCCGTGAGCCGGTAATCCCTTCCGGAAAAGCGATAGGTGAGCTTCTCATGATCCAGTCCCATGAGGTGCAGGATGGTCGCGTTCATGTCGTGGACGTGGACGCGGTTCTCGACGGCGGAGAGGCCGAACTCATCGCTGGCTCCGTAGCTGAATCCCTTCTTCACCCCGCCACCGGCCATCCAGACGGTGTAGCCGTAGTGGTCGTGGTCGCGGCCTTTGGCGCCTTCGGACGTGGGGGCGCGGCCGAATTCTCCACCCCAGACCACGAGGGTTTCGTCGAGCAGGCCACGGCCTTTGAGATCGGTGAGGAGAGCGGCGATGCCCTGGTCGCAGGCTTTGGCGAGCGCGGCGTGGCCGTTCACGATGTTTTCATGGCCGGTGTCCCATGCGATGTCGTAACCGTCGATGGAAAGGGAGAGCTGCACGACGCGCACACCTTCTTCGATCAGGCGGCGGGAGATGAGGCAGCCTTTGGCGAATTCACTGTCGCCGTAAAGCTTTCGGGTCTCCTCAGATTCCTTGGAAACATCGAACACCTCGGGCACGGAGAACTGCATGCGGAAGGCCATCTCCATCGCCTGAATGCCGGCCTCGAGGTCTTGATCCTGTTCGAGGCGCGCGAGCTGCATCTGGTTGATCTTCGCGAGGAGATCGAGTTGCTCGCGCTGCTGCTGGCGGGAGAGTCCGGCGCTTTTCAGATTGCCGATCACCGCGTCGGGCTTCATGTGCTGAATGTTGACGTAGGCACCGGCGTAGGCACCGGGCAGGAACGCGTTACCCCAGTTGGCCCCCTTGCCACGCGGCTCCGCACGCGGGGACATGGCCACGAAGCCCGGCAGATTTTGCGTTTCCGCTCCGAGACCGTAAGTAAGCCATGAGCCCAGACTCGGGCGGTTCGGCTGGAGCGCGCCGAGATTGGTCATGAGGATGCCGCCCGCGTGCTCCGGGATGTCGGTGTGCATGGAGTGGATGAAACTGATGTCATCCACGCATTGGGCGACTTGTGGGAAAATGTCGCTCACCCATTTGCCGCACTGGCCATATTGCTTGAATCCAAATGGCGACGGCATGAGGCCCATCTTGGTGTTCCGCAGGGATTTTTTATCCACACTGGCCGGGCGTTCGCCGGCGTGTTTGGCCAGCATGGGCTTGTAGTCGAACGTATCGACCTGGGACGGACCACCCGGCATGAAGAGCTGGATGAGCCGCTTGGCGCGCGGAGCAAAGTGCGGCATTTTCGGCGCGAGCGGCGAGCCAACGCCGGCGGCACTGGCCTTGTCGCCAAACATCGCCGCAAGACCGATGGCTCCGATGCCCGCACCCATCCTGTAGAGCGCCTCGCGGCGGGTGAACTGCCGCTGCATGGCGCGGCGATAGTCGAGTTCGTGCTGGAGGAATTTCATTACTGGATTTGGATGAGTTCGTGGGCACTGAGGAGCATTTGAGCGTAACGGTGCCAACGTTCCGGTGCCGGGTTCTTGCCCAGCCATTCGCTGGCGAGCTGAAGCTCGGCGGGCTCGGGAGGACGGGAGTAGAGACGCTCGTAGGTGTCGCGAAGGTGATGCGCACGGGGTCCTGACAAGCCGCGCATCCAGTCGCCCAACACCTGGGCCCGGCCGGTCATGAACGGGCTGTTCATCATGAAAAGGTATTGCTGCGGCACGGTGCTGGTGACGCGCTTCTCGGCAGAAGAGACGGCGGCGGGCGCATCGAACAGGCGCAGGAAGCGGTCGGCTTGATAAATATCTCCGGTGCGACTGGTGCTGGCATAGACCGTCCGGCGTTTGCTCTCCCAGATCTGATTGGCGGAAGGGCCGCCGATGGTTCGATCCAGTTCACCGGTGACCGCCAGCAGCGAGTCGCGCCAGACTTCGACTTCGAGCTTCCGCGGGTTCATCCGCCAGAGAAGCCGGTTGTCGCCGTCGCGGGTGAACTTCGCCTTATCAAAATGGCTGCTCATCTGCCAGGTGGACGAGAGCAGGATCTGGCGGTGAAGGCGCTTCATCGACCAGCCATGCTGGATGAAGTCCGCCGCGAGCCAGTCCAGCAGTTCCGGGTGCGTGGGCTTTTCGCCGAGCACGCCGAAGTTGCTCGGCGTTCGCACCAGCGCTTCGCCGAAGTGCCAGCCCCAAACGCGATTGACGATGACACGAGCAGTGAGCGGGTTGTCGGAAGCGACGACCGAGCGCGCAAGTTCCAACCGGCCGCTGCCCTTCGTGTAGGGCGCCGCTTCTTTGCCGGCGACGATTTCCAGAAACCGCCGCGGCGCCATTTCGCCCGGTTTGCGGAGATCGCCGCGCAGCGCGACCGGCATGTCGACGCTGCCGGAGTCCTTCAGTCCATGCAGGGTCGCATACATCGGCGGTGCGGACTTCTTGCGCCGCTCGAGTTCGCCGCGCAGTTCGGCCAGAGACTTCTTCGCCTCTTCATCGAGCGATTTCTCCACTTCCGGCCTCTTGAGGTTCAGCCGTTTCGTTGCCGCGTGGAGCCACTCGTCGATCTGCTTCTCCTGATCCTTGATCGCCTGCTGGCCGGCTTTGAACGCATCGACTTCAGCCTGTGGAACGACCGGAAAATTCTCCCTCCTGGTGTTCCGGAATACGCCGGCGATGGCGTAGTAGTCCTTGGTCGTAATGGGGTCGAACTTGTGATCGTGGCAGCGCGCACAGGCGACGGTGAGTCCCAGGAGACCTCGGGAAAACGTATCGACGCGATCGGCGAGCGTCTCGGCCTCGGCTTGGGCCTGAGCCTCGGGATCGCCGCCATCGCCCACGTAGGTCGGACCGACGGCGAAAAATCCCGTGCCGGCAGGGTCAGGCTTTTCTGCCAGAAGATCCCCGGCGATCTGCTCGGTGAGAAATCTGTCGTAGGGAAGGTCAGCATTGAAGGAGCGCACCACCCAGTCGCGATAGCGCCACGTGTTGGGCAGTGGCTGGTCACCAAAGCCGCCATCAGCCTCGCTGTAGCGGGCCACGTCCAGCCAGTGGCGCGCCCAGCGTTCGCCGTAGTGTTCAGAGGCCAGGAGCGAGTCTACGACTTTCGCGAAGGCGTTCGAACGTCGATCGTTCAGGAACGCCGCGACCTGCTCGGGCGTGGGCGGCAGACCAATTAAATCCAGATATGCCCGGCGGATCAGCGTGCGCTTCTCGGCTGCGGGATTCGGCGTCACGCCCGCCGCCTCGAGTCGCGCGAGCACGAAACGGTCAATGTCTCCCTTCACCCAACTGGCACGCCTGACCTTGGGTGGTTTCGCTGCGACGATGGGGCGGAAAGACCAGTGTTCGCGCCGGAACTTTTCCCAGTCGTAAGCCTCCGCCTTGGTGGATTTCTCTGCCCTGCTTGCGGCCGCGTCCGAACCCGGCCACGGAGCGCCCATCTCCACCCACTTCGTCAGCGCGGCGATGTCGGCGTCGGCAAGCTTCTGCTTCGGCGGCATTGCGGTGTCGGGATCGCCGTAGTTCACGGCCTGGCTCAGCAGGCTCTTCGCGGGATTTCCTGGGACAATGGCCGGCCCGCTGTCGCCGCCTTTCAAGATCCGCGCGCGGCTGTCGAGACGCAGCCCGGCCTTGAGCTTCTTCGCTTCCGCCGAGTGGCACGAGTAGCAGTGTGTGACCAGCACCGGCCGGACTTTGTTCTCGAAGAATTCGATCTGCTCCGATGTGAAGGTGTCCTCCTTTGCACTCAAGTTTGTCCCGGCGAACATGAGCGACATGAACACAACCGCCCACGCCCCGGTCGGGATCGAGGCAGGCACGGACTTCATGGGCCGAGGTGCTGACATTGATTACCACCTGAAGTGACAATCCTTCGGGTGAAAGACTGATTGTTGAGCGCCTTTGTTAAAGCTTTCAAGCCGCGATAACGCCATCGGCCGTGGATTGACCCGGACTCTACTTCCGAAATTCTG
The DNA here is from genome assembly GCA_945872975.1 of Pedosphaera parvula Ellin514. Taxonomy (GTDB): domain Bacteria; phylum Verrucomicrobiota; class Verrucomicrobiia; order Limisphaerales; family JADJPG01; genus JADJPG01. Next base: position 871 of record CAMCCU010000315.1, on the reverse strand, counting down.
GTAGAGCTGCACCAGGCTCGCCCTCGACCACGCGACGTCGCGCTTTTGTCGCCGGAGTGGCGGCGGGATCAGTGACCGGTGGCACGGGATCGCGGAGGCACCAGAGAATGCCGTTGAGCAGGAGGCGGCGGAAGGCGGGCAGTTTGAAGTCATCCTCGTTTCCCAATGAAGTGTAGAACACGCGACGATCCTGCGCGGTATTCACCCACGCCACGGGTTCCATGATCCCCAGCCCTTCCACCTGTCCTTGTAGAAGCGGGACCACGGTCGGGGCGAGACGACGGTTCTTGTAGAGGTGCGACGTCACGCGAAACGGGGTCGAAGCCACCCCAGTGAGCACGGCGTGGGAGGCGTTGGACCGAACGGTTTCGATAAGGCTATGTGGGGCGGCCGGCGGCTTGTTGTAGTAGTGGCCTTCGTAGTGGCCGCCCAGAACCTCCAGATCAAAACCGTTCCACGCCGCGAACTCCGGGCTGGCGGGTGTAGCCTCAAACGCATGACTGGCCGTGCGAATCCCAACGATCGGTTTTCCTGCGGCCACATGCGCACGCAGCAGTTCCATCATGGCCTTGGGCGGCGTGCGCCGGCGGACGCTCACGACCACGAGATCCGCGTCGCGAATCGCCTCGAAGTTCTTGAAGTCCGAATCGCCCTCCTTGGGAGACGCGAGAACCGGCGACACCTGGTAACCGCGCGGCACAAGTTCGACCCGGGCGAACTCCGGCAACGTTTCCCAGGTGGAGTATTCGTTCTCGCCGATGATCATCACGATGCGCTTCTGGACTTTGCTTCCGGACCGAACGGGCTCTGCCGCGAGACAGGTCTGCGCGGAAACAAGGAGCCCAGCGACGAAAGCGAGGAGCCGTCGCAG
>CAMCCU010000314.1 GCA_945872975.1 Pedosphaera parvula Ellin514 | reverse complement strand
GCCGGACGATTGTAGCCGTGGTCCACCCAGAGCACCGGGATGTCCGACTGCACCTGCGTGATGAGATGCAGGATGACGGCTTCGTAAGGGCGGAAGTTCGTGGAGACGATGGCACGTCCGCCGGCTTGAGAGACGGCCCATTTAACGATTTCGAGCGCAGGCTTGTCGCGCAGGTCAGCGTTGGCTTTGGCGATTTGATCAGGAGTCATGGGAGATAAGAATCAAGAATCAGCGTTTTGGGAATGTGCCAGTGGGCGGCGGAATGGGGTTTGAGCTTTGCATCAGGTCCACGAGACCTTTGTGATAAGCCAAGCCGAGAATCGTGCCTGCAACAATGAACGCCACAGCCGGCAGCGCCAGACAGGACGGACCGAAGCGCACATCAGCGAGATGCCCCAGCCAGCACCCGCTGCCAAAGGCAAAAGCGATCATAACGAGGAAGCGCAGCTTCCAACCTTCGATCTGCCGATGTCGGAGCCAATGGCCGATCATGACGCCGATGTCGGTGGCGATTCCCGTGACATGCGTCGTGCGGATCATCAGCCCGCAATAGCTGCTCGACATCGCATTCTGGAGTCCGCACGCCATCGATACGGCGGGCAGAGCGAGACGATGTTTGTAGACGAACAGAAATGTTGCCGCGCCCAGCAGACAACCTTCGACAACCATGGCAACACCGTAGCTGCGGCCTGGAATCAACTTCCACGCGCCGACGATCATGCCGTTCAACGCCGCACCGAAAACGAATCCAAGAATGATCGTCAGCGACGACAGCGCGTCCGGCCATTTGCCGCTGGCGGTGTCGATGCCGAAATGGGAGATGGCACCCGTCATGTGGCTCACCGGTGTATGGAAGAAACCGAGCGCAACCGAATTGATGAAGCCTGCCGAAGCGGCCAGCGCAAACGCGCCGGGGATGAGCAAGCGCACCTGCTTGAAGGCGCTTTGCCTGTCCAGTGGTTGTGGGTGCGAATAAGGCACGGTCTGTTCGGCGAGCCGGATGAGGAACTCAACGACAGCTCAGTTCACCGCGACAGGTTGCTCCTTCAAGAACACCCGGTCGCACCAGTCACCGAAGCGCTCGCCAGCATTCCGTTCCTTCGCATAACGGCCGAGGATGGGGCGGAGTTCAACTTCGACATCGGGTTCTTTCAGCACGTCTTTGAAGAGCGTGTTGAGGCGCGTGCCGGAAGCATTGCCGCCAAGCCAGAGCTGGTAACGTCCGGGCGCTTTGCCGACAAAGGCAATCTCCGCCATGTAGGGACGCGCGCAGCCATTCGGGCAGCCGGTCGAGCGGATGATGATCTCTTCGCCTGCCAAACCGACTTCCGCGCAGACCGCGTCGATGCGATCCACGAGGCCGGGCAACATGCGTTCGCTCTCGGCCAGCGCGAGGCCGCAGGTCGGCAGCGCCGGACAAGCCATCGCAGCTGCGCGAAGGATGGAAGCCTGGTTCTCCGTCTTGACGCCGTGCTCCGCGAGCAAGGCGTTGATGGCGGCTTTGTCCGCTTCGCTGACGTTCGCGATGATGACGTTCTGGTTCGCGGTAAGCCGGAACTCGATGTTGGCGAACTTCTCCGCAACGCGGCGCAGGCCCGTCTTCTGGCGCAACTGTCCTGCGTCTTTGATGCGTCCGGTCTCGACGAAGAGCGTGAGGAAGTTTGTTCCATCCAGCGCCTTGTTCCAGCCATAGGTATCGCCCGTGGTCTTGAACTCGTAGCTGCGCACCGGTTCCAGAGTGATGCCCGCACGCTGATTCACTTCAGCGCGGATGAAATCCACGCCGCGCTCGGCGACGACGTATTTCAAACGTGCGTGCTTGCGGTCGGTGCGGTCGCCAAAATCGCGATGGATGGTCAGCACGGCCTTCGCGACTTCGACGATGTTCTCGGGCTTGAAGAAGCCAATCACGTCCGCCAGGCGCGGGTAAGTCACCGTGTTGCCGTGACTACGGCCCATGCCGCCGCCGACGGCGAGATTGTAGCCAACAAGCTTGCCGTCCTCGACGACGGCGATGAAGCCAAGGCAGTTCGTGAAGACGTCCATGTCGTTGGAAGGCGGCATCACGAACGCGATCTTGAATTTGCGCGGCAGATAAGTCTTCCCGTAAAGCGGGTCCACGAAATCCTTGTTCGCCGGATCATCGAGGTTGAGCTGCACGCCATCAATCCAGATGGCGTGATACGCCCCGGTCTGCGGCGCGAGCGCGGCGACGACGCGTTGCACATCGGCCATCATCGCAGCGCGAGCAACGGTCTGAATGGGCGTCGGCGCGGCCATGACATTGCGGTTCACGTCCCCGCAGGCCGCGAGCGTCGAGAGCAGCGAGTCGTTGATCTTCTTGATGAGTGGGCCGAGGCCGGACATCACGACGCCGTGAAACTGGATGCTCTGCCGCGTGGTGATGCGCAGCGTGTCGTTGCCGTAAGTCGTGGCGAGATCGTCGAACGTGATCCATTGCGCCGGCGTCATCACGCCGCCGGGGATGCGCCCGCGAATCATCATCATGAACTTCTTCTGCGTCTTGCGCAGGTCCCGGTCGTCCTGCTGATAGATGCCGTGGAACTTGATGAACTGCTGGTCATCGGCGGAAAACTGGTCAGTGCCGGAAGCAACGGTGGCGGCAATGTTCCCAGCCAACGTGGGAATGGCATCTTTGATGACCTCGTTGTGAGTCACTTTCGGCGGCGTCTCTGTTTTAATCATAAGCGTTTTACTAACTTTAGTAATATTAAGCTAAGGACTTGGCTGGCGCTTGTCAATTCTCTTCCCGAAGCGCTGTGGTTCGTCAAAAATCTTCTCGTGACGTGGCGCGATGCGACTTACTCTCTCTGCCACGTTTAAAGCCCGTGTTCGTCCGAATGCGGATTTCAGCGTAAAGCCCGATATGAGTCAGCAGAAGCTTTATTATTTCGATAACAACGCCACCACCCGCGTCGCCCCCGAGGTCATTGACGCGATGCTTCCCTTCCTGCGCGACATGTGGGGCAACGCCTCCAGCGCCTACCGCTTCGGCAATCAGGTCAAGAAGCACCTCGACGACGCCCGCGCTCAACTCGCTGCGCTCATCAACGCCGACCCGAAGGAAATCGTCTTCACCAGTTGTGGCACCGAGAGTAACAACACTGCGATCCACAGCGCGCTCGCGACAAGCCCGGGCAAACGCCACGTCATCACCACCGCAGTCGAGCATTCGGCGAACATCAAATACGGCGAGTTCCTCCAACGCCGCGGCTACGAAGTCACTTGCCTGCCGGTGGAATCGGATGGCTCCTTTGATCTCCATGTGCTCGATCTCGCGATTCGACCGGATACCGCCGTCGTCTCCGTGATGTGGGCAAACAACGAAACCGGCGTCATTTTTCCCATCGAGGAGATCGCGGCCATTTGCCGCAGCCGTGGCGTGCTCTTCCACACGGACGCCGTTCAAACACCCGGCAAGCTCAAGCTCGATGTGAAATCCACCGGCGTCGATTTCCTCTCGCTCTCCGCCCACAAGCTCCACGCGCCAAAAGGCATCGGGATGCTCTACGTGAAAAAGAAGACGAAGTTCCAACCCTTCGTCGTTGGCGGCAATCAAGAACGCGGCCGGCGTGGCGGGACGGAGAACGTTCCCTACATCGTGGGCTTTGGACGCGCCGCCGAGCTGGCGATGACCACGTTCGACGACGAGAATACCCGCGTCCGCGCGCTTCGTGATCGGCTCGAGAACACCATCCTCAAGACGATCCCGAACACCGTTCGCAACGGCTCCAAGGAGCCGCGTCTGCCGAACACCACAAACATCGCCTTTGATTTCGTAGAAGCGGAAGCCGTGTTGATGATGCTCGACCAACTCGGCATCTGCGCCTCCAGCGGCTCCGCCTGCACGACAGGTGCGGTGGATCCATCCCACGTCCTCACGGCGATGAACCTCAGCCCGTCGCGTGCGCGCGGGAGCCTTCGCTTCAGCTTGGGCCTGTATAACACCGAGGAAGAGGTGGACTACGTCCTCCAACACCTTCCCGGGATCATTGCCAAGCTGCGCTCCATCTCGCCGCAGGACGCCAGGCAACCGGGTGATGACAAGTTAGACCTCAACGCTGCCAGTCAAACGCACTGATTCGCGCAGCGAATCCAGAGCTTCCCCGAAACCAACCGCAAACAACGGTGTTCAAGTAACGCCTCCATCACGCCGATTGCCCTGAAGCTTCGTCGCGGTGCGATGAGAATAAATCAAATATGAAGTCCATCATTGCTGTTCTGGTTGCGATCGCCGTGGGATTCGGCGCCGGCTACTACGTGCTCTCCAAAAAGCACTCCGAGAAAGCCGGCCAGCAAGCCGCTTCTGAATCCGACTGGCAGAACGAGAAAGCCTTTCTCGAACAAGCCCTCGCTGAAGCGAAGAAGCGGCAGGGCGAAGTCCGCACCGTTACTCGCACCACCTCGACCACCATTACCAACAAGCTCTCCGCGCAAGAGATCCTCGACCGCCTCATCAAACTCAATCCGAACACCGGCGACGAATCCCGGAACCGGACCCTGCGTCAGGTCGTTTATCACCTCCAGATGCTCGCGGAGCTTGGGCCGGACGCTCTCCCGACCATCCAGGCTTTCCTCAAGGAAAACAAAGACGTCGATTACGTCGGTGATGTGATTAACGAAGCCGGCGAACGCGTCAACCGGGCCGGGTTCAATTCACGCTACGTCGCGCGTACTGATTTCCTCATGCCGCCGTCGCTGCGCATGGGATTGATTGATGTGCTCGACCAGATCGAGACGGAAGCATCCGAAGCCATTCTCGCCGAGACGCTCGACACCACCGGGCGCGGCGTCGAAGTCGCCTACATCGCGCGTCTGCTGGAGGAAGTCAGCCCCAATAAATTCCGCGAGAACGCCCTCAAGGCCGCCAAGGATCTCCTGTCCAATCCCCCTGCCTACGACTCGCCCAATCGCATCGATGACAACGCCCGCGCCTACCTTTACCAGGTTCTCTCGATGTATCAGGACACCTCCTTCGCGCAAAACGCCCAGGCATTGCTCATCACGCCCGAAGGCCGCGTGGATCGCCAGGCGATGGGTTACCTCGCGACTACATTGAAGGAACAAGGCGCACCCGCGCTCGCCAGCGCCTACCGCGACCAGCGCCTCACCAACCAAACCGAACGCTCGCATCTCTTGAACGCCGTGATGAGCTTCGCCGGTCCGAGCGCGGAGGCGAACCAGCTCTTCACCGAGATCATCAGCGACGAAAAGGTTCCCGCTGCCATCCGCTCCTACGCGGTCATCGGCCTCAGCGGCGGCGCAGGCAAGGAGAAGCCTTCCGATCCTGCGCTGATTCAGGCTCGGCTCCAACTTCTCAGCAGCCTCCGTGGCAACTACAAGGACGAGCGTCTCCTCAAGTCCATCGACGACACAAGAGTTGCCCTCGAACAAATCCTTGCCCGCCAGCAGCAACCTCCGCCGTAATCCGTTCGCGCCAGCCCGACCCTCCGCCGCGAGAACAACCGCGAGGTGGCCTCGCCAGAAAACAAGGTAACCGCCGCAAACCGCGCCGGTCATAAGCGTGTATCTCAACCAATGAATAACCTTATGAAAGCGACCCCTCATCACGTTGTACTGGCTCTCCTGGCTCTGGCAATCGTTACGCCAGGCGCACGCGCCGTCGATTGGACCGACGGAATGAAGGAAGGCAAAGCCGAGTTCAAATCCATGGGCCCGCTCGCCTTCGGGCCGGACGGCATCCTCTTCGTCGCCGACACCAAATCTGCAGCGGTCGCCGCCATCGCGACGGGCGACACGAAGCTGGCGACCGAAAACAAGCCGATCAAAGTTGAGGGCATCAACCAGAAGATCGCCGCCTTGCTCGGCACCACGGCAGACCAGATTCTCATCACCGACCTGGCAGTGAATCCCATCTCTCGCAACGCCTACCTCGCCGTCGCGCGCGGTCGAGGACCCGACGCCGTCGCAGTACTCGTGCGCGTGAAGAGCGGCGGGCAGCCGGAAGTCGTCGCGTTGGACAAAGTGAAGTTCTCCAAGGGCGAACTGCCCGACGCGCCGGTGGAAGGCGTGGTCGGCCAGGCAAACCGCCAGAGCAATCCGCGTCAGGAATCCATCACCGACATCGCTTTCCTCGAAGACCGCGTTCTGATCGCCGGCCTGTCGAACGAAGAGTTCGCCTCGACGCTGCGCGCGATTCCGTTCCCATTCAAAACGGTCGCCAACGGCACGAGCGTGGAGATTTATCACGGCGCGCACGGCAAGTTTGAAACGCGTTCGCCGGTACGGACCTTTGTGCCGTTCAAGGTGGGTGACCAGCCCAGCCTGCTGGCGGCCTACACTTGCACCCCGCTGGTTCAATTTCCCCTGAGCGAGCTCAAACCCGGTGCCAAGATCAAGGGCAAGACCATTGCGGAGCTTGGGAACCGCAACCGTCCGCTCGACATGATCGTGTATCAGAAGGATGGAAAGGATTATCTCCTCCTCGCGAACAGCAGCCGTGGCATCATGAAGATCAGCACCGACCATATCGAATCCGCCGAAGGCATCACGACTCCGGTGAAAGAAGACAAGAAGGGCCAGGGCTACGAAACCATCGAAGGCTGGAAGGGCGTGGATCAACTGGACCGCCTCGACGCACAGCACGCCCTCGTCTTGCGCAAGGGTGAAGCCGGCGCGCTCACTCTCGA
>CAMCCU010000313.1 GCA_945872975.1 Pedosphaera parvula Ellin514 | reverse complement strand
GGATTGCACGGAACCTATGCCAGCCACATCGTGCTGCGGCGCGGGACGCATCTTGTCCCGGTGCCGGATGACTTCTCCGATGCGATGATCGCGCCGGTGAATTGCGCCCTCGCGACGATGGCCGCCGTCATGGAGCAACTGCCGGGCGTCTGTCGCACGGCGGTAATTCAGGGCGCGGGGTTGCTCGGGATTTACGGCTGCGCATTGCTGCGGGCTGCCGGAGTGCCGCGCGTCGTGGTGGTCGATCGGGACGCGGCGCGTCTCGCGCTGGTGCCGACGTTTGGCGGCGAACCAGCGTTGGGGAGTGCTTTGAACCTCCTCGGGCCGGGTGGAGCGGACGTGGTGATCGAAGTCGCCGGTGCCCCTGCCGTGGTGGATGAAGGCATGAAGCTGCTGCGGCCCGGCGGACATTATCTGCTGGTGGGCATGGTGCATCCGGATTCCGCGCTGCACCTGACCGGCGAAGCCATCATCCGCAAGTGCGTGACCTTGCGCGGCGTTCACAATTACGGGCCGCGCCATCTCGATGCCGCGATGGCGTTCCTCGGACAACAGCGCTCCCTGCCCTGGAGTTCGCTGGTGAGTCCGCCGTTGCCGCTGGCGAAGATGGATGAAGCCATCTCGCTTGCGGCCACGCGACGTTGGCTGCGGGTGGCGGTCGAAGCGACGCCCTGATGTCACCGATCTGTTGCAGAACCTTTCTTGTCACGCTCCGCCCTTCGGATCACACTCCGCTTCCATGAAGCCCAAGTCTCTGGAAGACGTGTTCAAAACTTATCAGGAACACGGCCATCGCGCCTATGGTGAATCCGTCACTGAACTTCAGCACGCGCTGCAAAGCGCAGCCTTCGCCCAGCAGGCGGGAGAACCTCCAGTAGTGGTCGCGGGTGCACTGCTGCATGACTACGGGCACCTCTGCCACAACCTCGGCGAAGACATTGCTGACCACGGCGTTGATGCACATCATGAAGACCTCGGCGCCAAGCTGCTGAAGAATTTGTTCGTGAACGAAATCGTGGACGCAGGCCGCCTGCACGTTGCCGCCAAGCGTTACCTCTGCTGGAAGGAGCCGGGCTACCGCGACGATCTCTCGGAGGCTTCGCAACAGAGCCTGGCCTTGCAAGGTGGTCCGATGTCAGACACCGAGGCGCAGGAGTTTGAACGCGAGCCGCATTACGACCTCGCCGTGCGCGTCCGCCGCTATGACGACATGGGCAAGGTGGTGGACATGCGGACGCCAGACCTGGAATCATTTCGTCCGTTGCTGGAAGGCTTTCTCCGCAAGTCCGCCTGAACCTCGCCCTTGACGCAGACTGCTTCCAACCATGAACTCGACGCCCGCCGGTTCGGTTCCCCCTCGCCCCGCGCTTGCACGCTGGCTGGAGCGCCCGTGGTTCCTCGCGCTGTGGTGTGTGCTCGCGGCGTTCGGCGCGTATGCGTGCATGTATGGCTTTCGCAAACCATTCACGGCGGGCACCTACGCGGATACGCAGTATGGACTGCAACTCAAGGGCTGGCTCGTCACTGCGCAGGTGCTGGGCTACACGATTTCAAAATTCATCGGCATCAAGGTCATCGCGGAAATGACGCCAGCCCGCCGGGCGAACGCGCTGCTCGGGTTGGTCGCCGTGGCGCAAGGGGCGTTGCTGCTGTTTGCCTTTGTGCCCGCGCCCTACAACGCCGCGTGCCTCTTTCTCAACGGACTGCCTCTTGGCCTGGTCTTCGGGCTGGTGCTCGGTTTTCTGGAGGGAAGGCGCATGACGGAACTGTTCGTCGCCGGGCTGTGCGCAAGCTTCATCCTCGCGGACGGCGTCACAAAAACGGTGGGAGCCGCGCTGCTGCGCTCGGGCGTGCCGGAGCCTTGGATGCCCTTCAGTGCCGGACTCGTGTTCGCCGCGCCCTTGGTCTGCTTTGTCTGGATGCTCCGGCATATTCCCGCGCCATCGCAACTGGATGTTGCGGCGCGTTCCGAGCGGACGGCGATGTCAGCCCGGGATCGCCTCGCGATGATCAAGCGCCACGGGGTCGGCCTCCTGATGATTCTGCTCGCGTATCTGCTCATCACGGTCTTGCGCAGTTTCCGGGCGGATTTCGCACCGGAAATCTGGGCCGGGCTGGGCTTGGGGAAGCAACCCGCCGTCTTCACGTATTCCGAAATGTGGGTCGCGCTGGGCGTGGTCGCTTCCAGCGGGCTGCTCGTGCTGGTAAAGGACAACCGGCGCGCTTTTCTTTTCGCGCTGGGACTTTCGACGGCGGCGTTGGGCATGGCGGCGCTGGCGCTGGCGCTCCAGCGCGCCGGGAGTTTGCCGCCGTTTACGTTCATGGTGCTGCTCGGCCTGGGCATGTATGTGCCGTACGTCGCCGTTCACACGACGGTCTTCGAACGGTTGGTGGCCCTGACGCGCGAGCGGGCCAACATCGGTTTCCTGATGTATCTCGCCGACGCCGTCGGTTATCTCGGCTACGCGGCGGTGATGCTGGCGCGCAGCGCGCAGCCCCGGCACGAGAACTTCCTCGCGCTCTTCCTGAGCGTCAGCACCTGGCTGGTGGCGGGCGCGATGGGGGCGATGGCGGTGGCAGGAGTGCTTTACGCATGGAGGACGCGGCGGAATTCTTCGATTACCAGATTATGAAACCTGAAAACTCCATTCCCACTGCTCACGACAAGTTGCTCTTCACGCCCGGCCCGCTGACGACCAGCTTGTCGGTCAAGCAGGCCATGTTGCACGATGCGGGATCGTGGCACTACGAATTCAACGCGGTCGTCCACCAGGTCCGCAAGCAACTGCTGGCGGTGGCCGGCTTGTCGCGGGAAGCCGGGTATGAAGCAATTCTTCTGCAAGGCAGCGGGACGTTCGGCATGGAAGCGGTCTTTGCCACCTGTGTGCCGCCGCAGGGCAAGGTGGCGGTGATGGCCAATGGTGCCTATGGCGAACGCATGGTGCAGATGCTGCGGCTGGCGCGCATCGATCATGTCGTCCTGCGCACATCGGAGGACACGCCGAACGATCCCACCGCCTTGGATTGTCTGTTGATGGAGGATCCCGCCGTGACGCACGTTGCGGCCGTTCACTGCGAGACGACGACCGGCATCCTCAATCCCATCACGGCGCTGGGGCAGGTCGCGCGCCGGCATCAGCGCTCGTTTATCGTCGATGCGATGAGCACGTTCGGCGCGGTGCCCGTTGACTTTGCGGAGGCGGGCATCGACTTCCTGATCTCCTCGCCGAACAAATGTCTCGAAGGCGTTCCGGGTTTTTCCTTCGTCATCGCGCGGCGCGCGGCGCTGCTGGCCTGTGAAGGTTACGCCCGCAGCTTGAGCCTGGACCTGCTCGGGCAATGGAAGGGCTTCGAGAAGAATGCCCAGTTCCGTTTTACGCCGCCGACCCATTCGATCCTCGCCCTGGCGCAAGCGCTGTGCGAGCTGGAACAGGAAGGCGGCGTGGCGGAGAGGGCAGGGCGCTACCGGCGGAATCAGGCCGTGCTGGTGGCCGGGATGGAGGCGCTTGGTTTCGAGGTGTATCTCGATGCAAGCGTGCAGAGCTTTATCATCACATCATTCCACTGCCCCGATGATCCGGGGTTCACGTTTGAAGAGTTCTACCGCTGCCTGAGCAACCGGGGCTTCATTATTTACCCGGGCAAGATCAGTCAGGCGAATTTGTTTCGAATCGGTTCCATCGGGCGAATCTTCGAGGCGGACATGCGGGCGTTGCTGGCGGCCGTGGCGGAGACCTTGAAGGAGATGCAACTGGGGGAAGCCGGAACGGGTGCGTGACGATCGATCTATGGCAACGCTTGGCGGTGTTCGCCTGGCGTCCGCTGGATCAAGGCTGTGGCGTGGCGCGCTTCGCGACGAAGGATGCGGCGAACTTTTCCGCCTCGGCAATTTGAGCGGGGGAAAGCTCTGGCTTCATTTGCCGGCACTCTTTGACGGCATCCGGCATGCCTTGTTTCGCCGCGAGCGCAAACCACTTGTAAGCCTCCGGCAGGTTCGTTTCGACGCCTTGTCCGTGCTGGTAGCGCTGGGCCAGATTGAATTGAGCTTCCGTCAGACCTTGCTCGGCCGCCGCACGAAACCATTTCACGGAGGCGGGCTTGTCCTTGGTGGTGCCGCGGCCGGTGGCGTGGAGCAGGGCCAGGGCGTATTGAGCCTCGCCATGGCCCGACTCGGCAGCCTTGGTGTTCCATCGAACGGCTTCGGCGTCATCCCGCGCGACTCCTCGTCCCGCTTCATACAGCGAGGCCAGATAGAACTGCGCTTCGGCTGAACCTTTCTCGGCCGCCTGGCGAAACCAGCGCGCTGCTTCAGTGTAGTCCGGGCGCGCGCCGCGGCCTTCGAGGAGGATCTTTCCGAGGGCGGTTTGCGCACCCGTATCGCCTTGCTCGGCCTTGGGACGGACATCCTCCACTTGTGGAATTGTTTCAGCTCGCGTCACTCCGGGTGAAGTGGCGGGCTTGTCACAACTGGAGAGCAACAGCGTCAACACCGCGGTGACCCAGGGAAAGATGCGGCGTGATGATCCGGAACGGCGAGGAGCGAAATAGAGATTCATGATCGTGATGTCATGCGTCGGAGGACGACACCGTTGCGCGGCTGAGGCCGGACAAAACGGACGACGACTCTCACTACTCCGATCAGTTGGTCGGGCACAAGAGAAAATCCATTCCTGGCGAATTTCAGCACTGCAGATGGGTTGCGTCACCTGGATTTTACCTGCCGAGCCAAGTCCAGACATTGACATTCGACGGCTTAACAGCTTCGATGGGTTGCGTCACCTGGATTTTACCTGCCGAGCCAGACCGTAACTTGAGAGTCGGAGCGGCTGTAACTAGCGTCAGGCATCGAAGCATTCGTATCGAATACGAATCAGAGCAACTCAATGAACACAGCGCGAATTTCTAGGATGAAGATGGAGGGGAATGGGGCCGCACGGTCAGCTTTTCCGTCGCGCTTTGCGCCGGCGTTCACCCTCATCGAACTGCTGGTGGTGATCGCGATCATTGCGATTCTGGCTTCCCTGCTCCTGCCAGCTCTGGGCGGTGCGAAGGAGGAAGGCAAGACGGCGAAGTGCATCAGCAATCTGCGCCAGATCGGCATTGGGATGCAGACGTTCTACGACGAGAACGAGGATGGGTTCTACGTGCCGGAAGGCGGCGCAGATATCCCTAATCACGGACAGTGGACCTCCAATCCCCGGTCCTCCATCATGCTGGCACCGGATGACGGCCGGGCCTATTGGGGGGTGGCTTACTTTCAGAACATGGGGCAGACGCGGGAAATATTCCGCTGTCCCAGTGCAAGGACGGTGGACGAGTGGCGTGAAGACGGCCTGAGTTACTCCTCAGAGTTTTGGCTGAACTCGAGTTACGGCATCAACCAATACCTGGTGAAGCCTTTCAATCCGGCGGTCAAGGGTCCGTTGAAGGCGACCTCTTTCAGCAGTCCGGCAACGATGATTGTCGCCCAGGATTCCGCTGAACAGAAGATGGAAGGGGACACTGACAGCATCGGTCTCTTTCCCGGCAAGAGCGAGATTCTGACGCAGTGGACCAAGGGACTTGGGCCCAGTCACTACAACAATTACCCGTTCCAATGGGAGTGGTACCGGCACCGGAAAAAGAATTCCTCGCTCTTCCTGGACGGCCACGTTTCCAAGCTCCGCTTCACCGGGCTTAACCGGGGGATTGACTACCGTTACTACACCGGTGAAGCCCCGATGCTTCCGCTTCCCGAGTAACCATCAACAGGAGATCTTCGATGACTAGGATTTGCTTCCAATGGATGCCCGGACTGAGTGCCCTGGCCTTGCTGTTTCTCGCTGGTTGTGGAGAGACGGCGAAGTCGCCGCCGCCGCTGCCGATCGAGCAGGTCCCGCAGGTGCTGGAGAGCGCCTTCAAAAATGCGCCGGCGGAAGCGGGTGCCGCCGCCAGTGAAGCCATCTCCGCTGTCCGCGAGGATGCATCCGGCGCCTTGGATGAGCTTCAGGAACTGTCCATTCGCCCGGACCTGAGCGATGAACAACGCATGGCCGCCTCTCGCGCCATGGCGGCCTACCTTCAAAAACTGCGGGAGACTGCGGAGAAGGGTGACAAGAAGGCGGAAGATGCGCTTCAGCAGTATCGCGCCACCAAATAGCTGCCGTCGTACGCTCCGCCCGGCTGCTCTCAAAAATCTCCCAGAAGCTCAACACCCCAACAACCTCACAGAATGACAATCCAATGAAACTCACTTCCAAAATCATATCAGCCGCTGCATCTGCGATTGCAGCCCTGCTGGCCGTTGCTCCGGCATCGGCCCAGCCGTTCGGCCAATGGAACTTCGACGCCGGGAATCTTTCGGCGTCGGTTGGTTCGCCAATGACGTTTCGCGATGCTGCCGCGCAGGCCGCGACCACTTTCGGCAGCACGGCCGGATTCGGGATTCCGGGCATCAATGGCAACCCGGCAAATGTGATGTCTTTTCCGGCTGCCACCAATGGAACGATGGGTTACAACCTGCCGACGGCTGGAGCCAACGGCGGAGGCTCGCTTCTGAATGATTACACGTTGCTTCTCGATGTCCTCTATCCCGCGTCCTCGTCCGGACGTGTTCGGCCCATCGCACAGACTGATGATGGCCAAATTACTCCCGCGGCTGATCTGGTGATTGACGCCTCGAATGGCATCGGCACCGCCGAGGG
>CAMCCU010000312.1 GCA_945872975.1 Pedosphaera parvula Ellin514 | reverse complement strand
GGCTCCGGCAATGACGTGATGGAAGGCGGCATCGGCAACGACTGGTATGTGCTGGTGCCGGGCAGCGACGACCGGGTGATTGATGTGGCAGGCCACGACACCTTCGACTTCTCGCGCGCGGTCAGCGCGATCCGGATCGATCTGCGCCGGGACGACGGACAGTTCCAGACTGTGGACGCCGCCTTGAACAGGATCGCGATTCTCGGAGTCATCGAGGATGTCATCGGCTCGGACTTCGACGACGACATTCAAGGCAACTCGGCGGACAACGAGGTCTGGGCCGGGCTGGGTGTGGATCAAGTTCGCGGCGGCAGCGGCTCCGATGTGCTGCATGGCGGTGGAGGCGCGGACACGCTCAATGGTGAGTCCGGCAACGACGAACTGTTCGGCGATGCGGATGCCGACACGCTCTATGGCTTCGAGAACGACGATACGTTGCACGGCGGATCGGGGAACGATCGTCTGTTCGGCAACAGCGGCAATGACCTGCTGGCCGGTGACGAGGGCGATGACGTCCTGGACGGCGACGCGGGTAATGACCTGCTGATCTTCCCGACGGCCCTGATCGGCGTGACGGTGGATTTGCAGAACCGAACTGCAACCGATGGCCTGGGAGGAACAGATTCCTTGGTCAGCATCGAAGGCGCGATTGGCACGTCGTTCGTTGACCAGTTTATGGGCGACGAGATGGCGAACGAGTTCCACGGCGGCGCTGGCAACGACATCATCGCGGGCGCGGGCGGATCGGATTTAATTTCTGGCGACGCAGGCCTCGACACCTTGAACGGTGGAGAAGGCAGCGACGACTTCATCTGGGTCGAGGGTGATGAGAGTGACGAGATCGATGCCGGAACAGGCGGCAGCGATCTGCTGCGTGTGACCCTGGGTGGAACGGATGACTTGGTCACAATTGAGACTGTGACGGCGGGAGCCTCTCACCTGCGCAGGACCAGCGGCGTCACGTTCAGCTTAAACTTCGCGAACATCCGCTACGTCGAGCTGAACACCACAGGTGGCGACGACGAGGTATCGATCTTTGGCGAGCTCCTTCCCACGTTGATTCGCATCACCGTGGATGCTGGCGCAGGTGACGATCAGGTGGTAGGCGCGCTGGCTGGCGGTGGAGCTGGTTCGTTCGCGACGGTTTCGCTCGTGGTTCGAGGAGGTGACGGCGCGGATCGGTTCTACAGCGGCTCGCGCTCGGATCGGTTCGATGGTGGCGATGGGTTTGATACGGTCGATTACTCGTTCTCACCCGCTTCCGTGACGGCCAGGCTGCCGGCGTTCCGCGAGGTCACGGACCGCGAAGGCGTGACGACCATCGTTCCGGTTGAAGGCCGCGTGACCAACGACGGCTACCGCAGCCGCGATACTCTGCTGTGGGTGGAGGAATTGGTCGGATCGGCGTTTGCGGACAAACTGAACGGCGGAAGCTTGAACGACGTCATCCGTGGCGGCGGCGGCAACGACAAGATTTACGGCGGTGCCGGCAACGACCAGATCTTCGGCGACGCCGGCCTGGACACGCTCTACGGCGATGCGGGTGACGACGAGCTGGACGGCGGCGCGGACAATGACTCGGTGCGTGGCGGCGCTGGCAACGACATGGTTCGCGGTGGCCTGGGCGATGACTCGCTCCGTGGCGACGCGGGGAACGACAGCTATTCGCATGAGGCTGGCAGCGACCTGATCACGGCGGACATCCTCGACGTGATGGATTACTCCAATTCTCCAGCGCCCATCACGGTGGATCTGCTGGCGAACAAGAAGTATGGGACCGCAGCGGATGGCACCGGCGACATCGATCGCCTGGTGAAGGTCGCCTACCTCGTCGGCTCGCCGTTCAACGACACGCTGCTGGGAGATTCCAAGTCCAACACGTTCGTTGGCGGCCTGGGTGACGATACGATTGACGGACGTCTCGGCGATGACCGGATCATTTGGAACGACGGCGATGGCGTTGATATTCTCACCGGCGGTGGCGGGACGCGCGACGTGTTGGAAATCTTCGGCTCGGCGGTGGCTGGGGATGTCCTCGTCATCGACAGTCAGGACGCCACGGCGCTGCGAATCACACGCTCCAATCTGGTGCCGTTCATCGTCACGGGAGCTGGCTTTGAGAATCTTCGGATCAATACGCTCGGCGGCAATGACTCCGTGACGGTCGCCGCCTTTGCCACGCCGCTGGTGACGCTGCTGACGGTTGAGCTGGGCTCGGGCAATGATTCGTTGAACGCCCTGGCTGCTCTGATGCCGCTGCTGGTGAACGGCGGCGAGGGCGACGACACCATCATCGGCGGCACGAATCGCGACACGCTCAAGGGCGGCGCTGGACGCGACACGATTGATTACTCGGGAGCCGCGAGCGCCATCAAGGCTCGCGTGAACAGCACGGTGACTCGTGCGGGCGCGAAGAATGACGTGGACAAGCTTCTGGAGTTCGAGCGGCTGATTGGCTCGGCGTTCAACGACCGCATCACGGCTTCCGGCAACGTCGAGATTCTCGCGATGGGCGGCGACGACCGCGTGACGGTGAGCCTCGGCACCAACACCATCGACGGCGGCGACGGAAACGATGTGCTGGTCGGCGGCTCCGGTGCGGACCTGTTGATTGGTGGCCCGGGCAACGACACGTTGTCAGGCAATCGTGGCGCGGATCGGTTGCGCGGCGGCTCGGGCAATGACCGGCTGGACGGCGGCGGGGATCGCATCGGGGACTTCGCGGATTATTCCGACGCCACCGTCGGCGTGCGGGCGGACATGCTGTCGCTGCAAGGCCGCGATACGTTCGATGGCTCGGTCGGTGTAGATACCTTCGTGCGGATCAACGGCGTCATCGGTTCCGCGTTCGACGACGTCATCACAGGCGATGCGCTGGCGAACGAGTTGCGCGGCGGCGCGGGTGACGACCAGTTGGAAGGCGGCGCGGGCAACGACATCCTCATCGGTGAAGCTGGAGACGACGACATTCTCGGCGGCAATGGCGATGACGTGGTGATTTGGAACCTCGGCGATGGCGATGATGTGGTCGAAGGCGGCGCTGGTATCAACGTTGGACGCCTCGCGGGATCGTCGGTCGATGGTGACATCGTTTCGCTGAGCGCGAATGGCGCGGCGATTGTCGTGGATTGGAACGCGGGTGCGGACCGGCCCGAGTTCCTCGGCTTCACACGCCTGGAGCTCAGCCTCGGTGGCGGGAATGATTTGGCGACCGTTGGTTCGCTGGCGGCGACTGGGGTGGCTTCCATCACCCTCTTCCTGGGTGAAGGCGATGATACGGTGGACGCCACCACCACGGATGTCGCGTTGCTGGTGTTTGGCGAGGCGGGCAATGACGAAATTTCAGGCGGCACCGCGGTGGACGTTCTCCACGGCGGCGATGGCAATGATCAGATCGCGGGCGGTGCCGGGAATGACAATATCACGGGTGACGCAGGCGATGACGTGCTGGAAGGCGAATCCGGCAACGACCTCATCGAGGGCAATGATGGCGCGGACGTTCTCGTCGGTGGTGCGAATGATGATCGCCTTGAAGGTGGTCGCGACAGCGATACCTACATTCTCCCGGATGGCGTGGACCGCATCCGCGACGTCGAAGGCGACTTTGATTTGCTGGTCTTCAGCTCGGCAACGGTAGCAGTGCATGTGGACCTGGCGATTCGCGAGGGCACCGTCCAAATCGTGGATACGCTTGGCAACGGCATCGCCATCAGCGGCCGGTTGATTGCGGTGATCGGAAGCAACTTTGACGACGAGATCCTCGGCGATAGCGGCGACAACTGGATCGATGGCGGCGAAGGCAACGACCTGATCGATGGACGATCCGGCGATGACCGGCTCTATGGTTCAGACGGCGACGACGTCCTGACTGGCGGCGAAGGCGCAGACTTGCTGGTGGGCGGCGAGGGTGATGATGACTTGAATGGCGATAGCGGTGCTGACGAATTGATGGGTGAAGCCGGCGATGACCGCCTGGTGGGCGGCACTGGGAATGACACGCTCGTGGGCGACGTGGGCAATGATTCCGTGTTGGGCGAAGATGGAGAAGACGCAGTCGATGGCGGTGACGGCGACGACACGATTGATGGTGGCTCGGGCGACGACCGCATCGATGCCGGGACCGGAGATGACAACGTGACCGGTGCTTCAGGGAACGATCTGCTGATCGGCTGGGCCGGCAATGACCGCGTCGATGGTGGCGACGGTGACGACCGGGTGTTTGGCGACGATGGCGATGATGTGCTGTTCGGTCGCGCCGCGAACGACGACATCGACGGCGGGGCAGGGGACGACAAGGTGATTCCCGGCTCTGGCGTGAACGAGGTTCGAGGCGGACACGGGACCAACGAAGAATTTGGCGAGGGCAATTCTCCGGTCGGTGTTGCGGATGCCTTCACGGTCAGCGCCGGCGCGAGCAATGTAACTCTCGATGTGCTGGCGAATGATTCGTTCGCGCCTGACTTCGAGGAAATTCTCCGCGTTGTTTCCGCCGGCACGACCAGCGCTGGTGGCGTTGTGACCATCGGTACGGCAGGCTTGCTCCTGCGTTACACACCAGCCGTTGGATTCACGGGCACGGAGACGTTCACCTACGTTCTCGGTGACGGCACGACTGCTCCGGCGGTCACGGTGGCCGTCACCATCACGGTGACGCCGTAGTAGGTTTCAGATGAAGAGGGTTTCGAGCTTGAGCCCTGTCATCTCCGCGGCCTTCTGGAGGTTCTCCAACACATCGGTCGGCAGGGCGATTCCCTCGGACAGAGCCCGGTCGTAGCGCTCCCATTCTGGTTCGCCAGGAACGATCAGCCGCTCGACACCATCCGCGCGTGGTGAGCCGTGAATCTCGTCAATCAAGCCTTCCACCTTCCGCGTGAACTCATCCCTCCCGCAGATGCACTCGGGATCGATGGCGAGGAACGCCGCGCCGTGCAGTGTGGGCAACGAGGCGTCATCGTGCGCCCAGCTTCGGATGCCCCACGTCACCGCCGCGCCGCTGAGGATTCCACTGAGCGTCTCGATCAACAGCGACAGGCCATAGCCCTTGTGTCCGGCCATGGGCAGGAGCGCGCCGACTTGGGGAAACCCGGAAGGGTCCGTGGTTGGACGACCGTTGCCATCGATGATCCAGTTCGCCGGGATGGGTTCGCCACGCGCGCGGGCGGCGTAAACTTTTCCTCCGGCAACAGTGGCGGTGGAGATATCGAGAAGGATGGGCCTGCGATTTCCAGCGGGCACGGCGTAAGCGAGCGGATTGCTCCCGGTGATGGATCCGCGTGATCCGGGAGCGGCCACGGACGGGATGTCATTCGCCATCGAGATGCCGATCAATCCCTCGCGAGCCGCCAGCCACGCATAGTAACCAGCCGCGCCGAAGTGACAGCTATTGTGAACGCCGACATAGGCGATGCCTTGCTCACGAGCCTTTGCGATGGCGGTCTTCATGGCGAAGACCGAGGCCACCATGCCGAGCGATGAATCGCCATCGACGCTCGCCCACCCGCCGCCTTCGCGCACGACGCGTGGGCGCCCCTTGGCGCGAAGCCCGTCCGCCTGGAGTCGCCGGAGGTAGCCCGCGAGGCTCTTCGTGCCGTGGGTGAAGATGCCCCAGGCGTCGGTGGTGGCGAGGACGTCCGCGCCCGTCGCCGCATCGGCCTCGGACATGCCGACGTTCAGAAAAGCATTTGAAGTAAACCGGTGGAGCGATTGAAAGGAGATCGTCTGTGACATGAGATGCGCGTGTTGCGAGCGAAGTTCCCGCGAGTGGGCTCTTCTTGTAAAGCCAAGAGAAGCCGCCTGCGATCTCAAGGCGGTAATGGTCGCGGACTTGACTTGAAGCCCTTGCTCCGTAGCCTTGCGGTCATGTCGAAGTCTTCTGGCAAGAAAAAGCCTGCGCGCCGCGGGAAGGCGCTGCTCCTCGGCGTGGGGCTCGATTCGGACGGCCACAAACGCATCACCACCGGTCCCAACTTCGCGCTCGTCGGCGGGACGCAGGAGACGCATGAAGTGATGACCGAGAAGGCCATCAAGATTAACGAGAAGCTCGCCGCCAAAGGCAAGAGCCTGGAGCAGGTCAGTCGCGAAGAGTTCGATGACATCGCCGCTGCGGTGGGCTTGCAACGGCACGAGCCGTCGCAGCGCTGAACGACTGTCATGGACTCCAGCCCCTACCTCTTCCTCACAGTCTTCCTCGCCATCGCGATTATCTTCCCGCTCACGCCAATCCTGCTCGCGCGTCTGTGGGCTGCGAAGTTTTCACCGCCCAAGCCGGGCGAACAGAAGAACGCGACCTACGAGTGCGGCCTGGAATCCAAGGGCGACGCGATGATTCAGTTCAAGTCGCAGTATTATCTCTACGCCATCATCTTCCTGATCTTCGACGTCGAGACGATTTTCCTCCTGCCCTTCGCCGTCGCGTTTACCGGGCTGTCGATCGGCGGATTTGTCGCCATCATGATTTTCATTCTGCTGCTGGTGGAGGGATTGGCCTGGGCCTGGATGAAGGGTGTGCTGAGTTGGAAATGATCTGAGACGCCATGGACGAAGGACTTCGCAGCGAACTCAGCAAGCAGGGCGTCTTTACCACGACGCTGGAAGATCTCTACAACTGGGGTCGCAAGAACTCCGTCTGGCCGCTCCAATTCGGCCTCGCCTGCTGCGCCATCGAGATGATTGCCAGCAGCATGTCGCGCTTTGACCTCGCTCG